>NZ_JAYFUY010000061.1:0-45123 GCF_059933065.1 Blautia sp. HA3515
GGATTCGATTGTATTACCGATCAGCATATACTGTCCTCCTCCAAGAAGCTTTGGAATAACGAAAGAGGAAATAGCCAGAAGAAATACCATCATGATCCCATTTACAACGCCTGGAAGGGAAAGCTTCCAGATCACTTTCCAGAAAGTCTGAATCTTGTTGGCGCCCAGATCATAAGCAGCCTCGATCAGTGATTTATCCATTTTGGTCAGAGATGTATGGATAGGAATGATCATAAATGGCATAAAGTTACATACCAGGCCTACCATAACGGAAAAATCTGTGTACATCATAGACACCGGCCCAAGCCCTATCATGGAAAGCAGATGATTGATGATCCCGTTGTCGGAAAGCAGATTCATCCATGCATACGTGCGGAGAAGCATATTGATCCACATAGGAATGGTTACAAGAAGGATCAGCATACTCTGCACTTTTTCCGGGAATTTTGAAATCATGTAAGCCAGTGGATATCCCAGCACCAGGCAAATAACTGTAGTTAGTAAACCAAGCCAGAAGGATTTCAGGATCACATTCAGGTATGTTGCTTCCAGGAATTTTGCAAAGTTTCCCCAAGTAAAAGGTAACAGTAAGGACTTCATTTCCTTCTTTTGTGACAGCGTACAGGGCAATCAGAAAAAGCGGTATCAGTAAAATGACCACTGCCCAGATAAAATACGGTATGATCAATCTTTTTTAAACTGTTTCATCAGTATGCCCCCATCCTGTACATGACATGAATATCCTCAGGACCGAATTTCAGCCCTACTTCCCGTCCTGCTTCTGCGTAATCGGTCGTCTGCACCTTATAGATCCTCTGCTCGGTTTCTACCAGGATCTCATAATGCACACCTTTAAAGGTAATGTTTTTCACAACTCCTGTGATCTTTGCATCCTGTGGTTCCACAATATCCAGATCCTCCGGACGAAGGACTACTTCGATCTCTTCATTGTCTTCAAACCCTTTATCTACACACTCAAACTGGAATCCATCAAATTCCACCAGATAATCACGGATCATAATTCCTTCAATAATGTTTGATTCGCCAATAAAGCCTGCAACGAAACGGTTTTCCGGCTCGTTGTAAATGTCTGTGGGCTGAGCCGATCTGCTGGATCTCTCCATTATTCATAACTACCACTGTATCTGACATCAAGAAAGAGCCTCTTCCTGATCATGGGTAACATAGATAAAGGTGATCCCCACTTCCTGCTGGATCTTTTTCAGCTCGATCTGCATCTGCTTGCGGATCTTCGCATCAAGAGCACCTAAAGGCTCGTCCAGAAGCAGCACCTTAGGTTCATTTACCAGTGCCCTGGCAATGGCCACCCTTTGCTGCTGACCGCCGGACAGAAGGGTTACGTCCCTTTTTTCAAATCCTTCCAGACCTACCATTTTCAGCATTTTGCCTACTTTCTGATCGATCACGGATTTTTCCACCTTTTTCAGATTTAATCCAAAGGCTATATTTTCAGCTACATTGAGATGGGGAAACAGGGCATACTTCTGGAAAACTGTATTTACCTCCCTTTTGTAGGGCGGAAGCTTGGAAATCTCAATTCCGTCAAACAGTACTTCCCCGCCACTTGGCTCCTCAAACCCTGCTATGATACGCAAAGTGGTTGTTTTTCCACACCCGCTGGGTCCTAAAAGGGTGAGAAACTCATTTTCATAAATATCCAGGTTGATGCCTCGCAGTACCTGCTGGTCATCAAAATTTTTCGTAAGATTCTTAAGCTGGATCAGTTTGTTCATACTCTTTTCTCCTCAGTAAATGTAAATACTTGGTTCCATAGCAGGAATTCCTGCTGAAATTTCTTTATTACCGGTTCTTTTTCCTGCGTATGCTGCGGATCAGGCTGTACAGAAGCAGCACTATAACAGTAAAAGCAAGCATAATGGTACAAAGGGCATTTACCTCCGGTGTAACCCCTGTTTTTATCTGGGTATACACCTTGATGGGCAAAGTAGACAGCTTAGGACCATTAATAAAAATACTGATAACTACATCATCCATGGACATAGCAAACGCAAGCAAAGATCCGGATACAACTGCCGGCATGATCAAAGGCAGTGTAATATCAAAGAATGCCCGCATGGAGGATGCCCCCAGATCCCTGGCAGCCTCTTCCAGGGACGGATCCATCCCCACAAGTCTTGCTTTCACCTCCATTAGTATATAAGGCACACAAAATACAGTATGGCCGATCAGAAGGGTAAGCATGCCAAATGGCAGGTTCAGCATGTAAAAGAATGCCATCAGGACCATACCAAGAATGATCTCAGGGATCATCAACGGCAAAATGGAAATGTACTCCAGAATGCCTTTGGACTTCAGATGCAGCCTGGAAAGCCCTACAGCCCCGAATGTACCGATCACTGCAGATACAAAACAGCTGGCCACACCCAGGACCAGGCTGTTCACCAGCGCCTGAAGCATGGCACTGTCCCCCAGCAGTTCCTGATACCATTTCAGGGAGAATCCGGTAAATCTTACCGGAAGCTTTGCCTCATTAAATGAAAAAACGATCACTACCCCAATAGGCAGATACATCAGCAAAAATATAATAACAAGATAAAGATTTGCAAATTTTGAATTCTTTTTCATCCTACTCCCTCCAAACTCTTCGCATTTGTAAGCTTTCGGTATAACCAGATCATTAAAGTTGTAAGAATCATCATGACCACTGCCAGCGTAGCTGCAAACGGCCAGTTATTTCCTCTTGTCATCTGATCCTGGATCAGGCTTCCTACAAGCACGATCTTATTTCCACCCAAAATGTCTGCTATAAAGAACAGCCCCATAGAGGGTACGAAAGTAAGGATCACTCCCGACAACAGGCCTGGCAGGGTAAGCCTCCAGGTGATCGTCCAGAATGCTTTGATCCTTCCTGCGCCCAGATCTCTGGCTGCTTCTACCAATGACCAATCCATCTTTTCTGCACTGGAATACACAGACAGGATCATAAAAGGAAGAAGCACGTATACCATACCTACTACAATGGCTGGATAGCTGTACAGAAGCTTTAATGGCTTGTCAATGATCCCCAGCTTTTTCAATATAAAATTCAAAATTCCTTTTTTCTGAAGGATAATGATCCATCCATACAGACGAATCAAAGAATTCACCCAAAAAGGAAGCATCAGGATCAGCATGGCCTTTTTCTTTTTTCCTGCAGGCAGCTTTGCCATAAAATAACCAAAGGGATAGCCTACCAGTCCAATGATCAGAGTACTTGTCACAGCCAGCTTAAAAGACTGTACAAAGGTATTCAGATATACCGGTTCCAGGATCTTTTTATAATTATCAAGGGTAAATATCCATTCTACCCCATGTACGGCTCCAGGTGTAGCAAAGCTTAACGCAACCATATAGATCAAGGGACATGCTACAAACAGGATGGTAAAGATATATAATGGCAGGATCATGCCTACAGAATGGCTTTTCACCTTGTGTTTCTTTTTCTCAGTATTATAATTGCTCATCCTGATCCTCCCTGTCTACGATCACTCCGTCTCCAGGTTCAAAGCTCCAGCCAACCTTCTGTCCGATCTTAACATCTGCATCAATTCCGTATCTGCTGGCTGTAATCTCACTTCCATCCGGCAATTCAAGAAGCATACGCAGCTGACCGCCTGCAAAAGACTTTTCTTTCACAGTAGCTGTCAGGCTTCCTGTCCCACTTTCATCCACATGAATGCTTTCGCTGCGAAGTGCAAAAGTAACCTTTTCTCCTTTTTCCAGGGATATGCCTTCTGCTGTCACCAGCAGCTTCTGTCCTCCTGTAAGCAGTACCGCCTGTGTCCCTTCCATTCCCTGACAGATTCCTTCCAGGATATTGGCGTTTCCTACGAAATCTGCCACATAACTGGTTTTGGGATGATTGTAGATCTGATCCGGTGTACCGATCTGTTCAAAATGTCCTTCCCGCATCACAGCGATCCGGTCGGACATGTTAATGGCCTCTTCCTGGTCGTGGGTAATATAGATAAACGTAATACCCAGCTTTTTCTGAAGACGTTTCAGTTCTGTCTGCATAGCCCGACGAAGCTTCAGATCCAATGCCCCTAAAGGCTCATCCAAAAGCAGCACCTGTGGATTATTGATCAGCGCCCTGGCGATGGCCACCCTTTGTCTCTGTCCGCCGGAAAGCTGATCCGGTTTCCGTTTTTCAAAACCGGAAAGCTGTACCAGTTCCAACATGTCTGATACTCTTTTCTTTATTTCCTGCTTTGGTACTTTTTTCAGCTTCAGTCCATAGCCTACATTATCAGCTACAGTCATGTGAGGAAACAGGGCATAGTTCTGGAAAATGGTATTTACACCTCTCTGGTTTGGCTCCAGGTCTGTAACATCTTTGCCATCCAGATATACATTTCCGCTATCCGGTGCTTCCAGTCCTGCTATGATCCTTAATGTGGTAGTCTTTCCACATCCGGACGCTCCAAGCAATGTGATAAACTCACCTTTTTCAATGGAAAGGCTGATCCCTCTTAACACGTCTTCGTCCTTGCCGAAGCTTTTGGTAATATTTTTTAATTCCAGAGAATAAACTGACATGTAACTTTTTCCTTTCTTCTATAGTAAGCTGTCCGCCTTTGCAAACAAGTCTTTTTAGACAAAAAAAGATACGGCACCTGCTGCCAGTTATGAAACAGCTATGGTATCCGTATACTTTCTGCATCTATATTTAATTGTACGCCAAGCGAGAGCAGGTCCGTCCTGCTCCATCCAGTCTGCACGTACGCCAGTGCTTCCAAGGCATGTATCAATTGCAGATTCCAGAGTACGCAAAAAAGCCGCTGCTTTTGCTGCGGTTCTCTCGTCATAATAAAAAGCGTATCCTGCTGCGTACTGATTCATCTCTTTTATCACCTTTCATTGTGGCGTAACTGCTCATGTGTAACCTGTGCCTTTTGTTCTTAACCGGCACATGCTGCGTAATTTTCATAATACTATCATAGTTTTTTCTTTTTGGGAATATGTTTTATAAAAAAATCCTGCATCGTCATCATCGACGCAGGATCTTCTTATAAGCTGGAAATGAGACTCGAACTCACGACCCCTTCATTACGAGTGAAGTGCTCTACCGACTGAGCTATTCCAGCATGTTGTTCTTACAACTCTTGTAATTACTGGGATTCTAGTAAATATGCGGTGTTCCGAGCATATTATAACTGTCAGACAATTCCCTGATAGTCTTTCTTTCTACCTTAGTTTCTTTTTTAAACTAGGGTAGAAACTATGGTAAAAACTATGGTAAAAAGTAAATCACAATTTCTACCCTAGTTTTTTGTATAATAGTCACAGTAGAATTATAAAACAAATCTAGGTAACTGTCATCCCAAACTGCTGTTTAGTTTAAATGCTTTTGTCTTGTTTGTCAAGTTGTTTTTTACTTGAGTTTCCGTACTGTTTTTTATGTTTTTTATTATGGAAAAAACGGACTATGTATACCTTATTTATTTTTATAAAAAGCTCATAATCATATCCTTCGCTTCTTCCCATATATCCTCTGGACATTTTTCCTTATATTGTGCATTGCGTGCTCTTACGTCCAACATTTTTGCCTGATCACACAATATAACACCTGTGGTTTCTGTTCTGTCATCTAATGGGATGTGAAATGGATGTTCTTTATTCGTATTTGTAATTGGACAAACAAGAATCAAGGAACTGTGGTTGTTCAGAACATCATTGCTTAAAACAAGGGCTGGTCTTCGTCCCATTTGCTCATGCCCCTGTTGTGGATTAAAATCCATTACAATAATGTCACCCTGGTTAATCTTTACCAAATTTCATCACCTTTTGGAAATCCTGTATCTACCTCTTGAATACGATCTACATAGATTTCTTCAATAGGTTTTTTATAGAATGCCTCCAGCCTTTCTGTCAGATTAGAGTATTTCGGCTTATTGATTTTTTCAATAATCATTTTTCCGTTATCTATACTTATTCCAACTTCGTCATTTTCCTTTAAGTTCATTCTGTTAATAATTTCTTTTGATAATCTTATACCCTGGCTATTTCCCCATCTTCTTATCGCCGTTTGAAATGTTAACACATTTTTATCTGTAGTTACTGTTATATTTGCCATATTCTTTCCTCCTAGCAGGAAGTATATACAACGGATATACTCTTATGTTTAGTATATACACGGTATATCCCTGTGTCAATAGAAATATTATGATTTTGATAACAAAACGCCAAAATCCTGATTACACAGAATGTTCCATGCTTTGCACACACAGTTGACTTTTTTCTTTATTCTCAATATAATCCAATTACAGAATATCATGCATATTGTTTGACAATACCGCGAAATATTCACCACCAAATCAATCAAACAACGAGGTACCTTATGAAAAAGAAATCATCAATACCCCACGCTCCCAAAAAGAAACTGTCCAAATGGGTCAAGATCCCTCTTGGCGTCCTGGCTTCGATCCTGGTCATCCTTCTGGCTTATGTAATCTATCTTTACGCAGCCTACCACAGAATCCCTGACAACCAGGAACTGACTGTTGAAGCTCCTAAAGAACAGGCACAGGCAGCATCCCTGACCACAGGCCAGACCTATTCTGCCCTTACCTACAATGTTGGCTTTGGCGCTTATTCCCCTGATTTCAGCTTTTTTATGGATGGCGGTAAGTCCTCCTGGGCTAAAAGCAAGGAAAATGTCCAGGCAAACATCAACGGTGCCGGAAATTTTGCTGCATCCAAGGACCCTGACTTTATCCTCTTCCAGGAAGTAGATCTTAATTCTACAAGAAGCTACCATGTAAACCAATACGATATCCTGAAAGGCACATTTTCTGATTATTATTCCGTATTCGCCCAGAATTATGATTCACCCTTTCTTTTTTACCCGCTGACTCAGCCCCATGGCAAAAGCCAATCCGGTATCACCCTGTTTTCCAGATACCCGGTGACTTCCTCTTTAAGAAGAAGCTTTCCCATTGCTACAACCTTTAAGAAATTTTTTGATCTTGACAGGTGTTACAGCATTTCCAGGGTTCCGGTAGACAATGACAAGGAACTGGTGGTCTTTAACCTGCACATGTCTGCCTATGGAAACGATGACCAGATCCGCCAGGGACAGATCCGGATGCTGTGCCAGGACATGGAAAAAGAATATCAGGCCGGCAATTATGTACTATGCGGCGGAGATTTCAATCATGACCTGAAAGCCTCTGCGGATGATACTAGTGAGCACCATTCCTGGGCCTATCCTTTCCCAAGAGAAGAACTGCCGGAGCATTTTACCTTTGGTATGGATCTTTTATCTCAGCAGGAAAAAGCTGACCTGTGGAACACTTCCAGAAACACGGACATTCCATACGACCCGGATGCAAGCTATACAGTTACTCTGGATGGGTTTATTTTCTCAGATAACATCACCATGAACTCTTATGAGGATCTGAATACAGGCTATTCCTATTCTGACCATGATCCTGTTTATATGGAATTTTCACTGAATTAATTTTCCGGTTTTAGCAGTAACACCCCCGCTATTGTAAGGATCAAAAGTGAAAACCAAAAAAATCTTCTTCCCCATTTAAGAAACCTTGCTGTAGATTCCTGCTCCTTTTGGACTTCTGCACTTTCACTGTAGGAAATTCTCTCTCCACGGACAAGAAGACGGTGGGAATTAATTCCATATGGTGTACATGTTACAAGCGTCACATAATCTTTGTCTTTCCGGATTTTCAGCAGATTGATCCGATCCGGAAGGACCGTTTCTATCTGGTCTACCTGATAGGCAAGTTTTTCTCCCAGAACATTCAGAAAAAAAACATCTCCTGTTTTCATCTGATCCAGATCTGTAAACAGAACCCTGGATGCAAGTCCGGTATGGGCAGCAATAACTGCATGGCTTCCCATACCCCCTACCGGGAGGGAACTTCCATACAGATGTCCAGCCCCCTGCCGGATCCAGAAGTTCTTCATATTTCTCATACTCCTGATTCTCTGATTCTGTGTCCTCCTTTTCCTGAAATCCATCCTTCAGTTCCTGTCCCTGTTCACAGATTGTTTTATTGTAGGCAGAAGCTTCCGCAATAAGCTGCTCTTTTTTACTGTCAGACATTTCTTCCACTGCCTGGTCATAGCTGTAGATCACCTTGCTTTCGTTTTTCTGGTTTATCCACTGGCTCACATAAGGATAATTCAAAATACCCAAACCTACCAGCGTCAAAAAAAGGCACTACAATTACAAATCCTGTAACTGTAATGCCTTCTGTATTTTAACTTATAAATCCTTTATGATAATTTTTTCTTTATTGCTGTTGTCTTCTTTGCAGTCGGTTTTGTATCAGTTATTTTTGCTGTTGTCTTTTTTGCAGCTGGTTTTGTATTAGCTGATTTTACTGTTGTCTTCTTTGCAGTCGGTTTTGTATCAGCTGTTTTTGCTGTTGCCTTCTTTGCAGTCGGTTTTGTATCAGCTGCTTTTGCTGTTGCCTTTTTTGCAGCTGTAGTCTTTGATTCAGTTTTCTTTACTGCAGCTGTTTTTGCTTGGGTTTCCTTCTTCACAGGCTTCTTTTCTTCTTCAGGCGTGCAGGTCATGATCACTACACTAAGGGCTGGAAGGGTAAGCTTGATAGAATAATCCCTTTCATCACATTCCTCTTTTTTGGCACGTTTCATCCTAGGATTTGTTTTGCCCTCTCCGCCGTACTTCTTGTCATCGCTGTTAAAGATCTCTTTATATTTTCCGGCAAAGGGGACACCAGTCTGATAATCCTTATATGGAATTCCTGCAAAATTGCATACAGCCAGCAATGTTTCCTCAGACTTGTCGGTTTTACGGATAAAGGTAATCACATTCTCATCATATTTCATCAGCTGGATCCACTCAAATCCATCATAATCATTATCCATACGATACAGAGCAGGATGCTGTGTATAAACCTGATTGAGATCCCTGACACATGCCCGAAGTGCAGATGACATATCCGGATCCGGAGCATTCATCTTGCATCCCGGATGAAGCATCATGTAAGCATATGCCTCACGGACCTGTGCTTCCTTCTCCTGGTCAGAGCCTGGCAGGCGGTTCTTAAAGTCCTCCAGATCTCCCACATCCCGCAGACCAAGAGTAAGGATATAATGCTCAGAATATGCGTAAACACTGGAAAGAGTCAGCTGGTCATGACAATTCTTCCTACCTACCGGCGGTACAGCAAGATAATACAGGAAATCCCTTGTCCATCCACCGCTCCATTTATAATCAAATCCCAGATGATCGTTCTCCACACTATCCGTCAGCTCAGGCCATAATCCATCCTCCTGGGCAATAAGCAGCACACCTGGATTTCTCTTTCTTGTAATGGAATTCAGATGCTTCAGGAACTCAATTGCAGCAAGGTTCTCATTGGAACCGTACATATTTGGCTGCCACTCTCCTGGCTTCCGTCCAAAATCCAGATACAGCATAGCATCCACATCGTCCAGGCGAAGCCCATCCACATGATAATCTTCCATCCAGAAGCATGCATTGGAGATCAGGAAATCCTTCACCATAGGGCTTTCGTAATTGTAAAGCAGCGTGCCCCATATAAGGACGGACTGCTGCAGCAGGATCCTTTAATTCGTAAAGAGGTGTGCCATCAAAATTCTCCAGTCCGCCCTCATATCTGGGGAACTGGGGCAGGAGTCCAATCCAGGATCACACCAATGCCTTTCTGATGCAAGGCATCCACCAGCTTCTGAAAATCCTCAGGAGTGCCAAACCTGGAGGTAGGTGCAAAATAGGAAGAGGTAGAATATCCGTCTGTCTGATCCTCCATATATTCCATAACCGGATGAAGTTCTACATGGGTATAGCCAAGATCTGATACAAAATCCACCAGCTCTCCAGCTGTTTTCCATTTGGTCAGACTTGTCTCATAAATCGAAACCGGCTGGTCACGATCTGCATATTTCTTTCTGTCTGCCATCCATGCCTGGTCATTCCATACAAAATCATCTACTTTTGCTACCACAGATCCGCAGGCTCTTGGCTGCTCTGCTCTGTTGGCATATGGATCTGCCTTCAGATGTGTCCCTTTACCCTTAACCAGAATCTCAGATTCATGGACATCTCCCGGCTGAACCCCCGGAACAAACAATTCAAAAATACCAGACATGGGCATCCTGTGGATAGGAAGCCTGCGGCCATCCCAGTGATTAAAATCTCCTACTACGCTGACACGTACAGCATTAGGTGCCCATACTGCAAAGCTGGTGCCCTCTATACCATCCTTTACCACCGGATGCGCCCCCTAATTTCTCATAAGCGTTGTAATATACGCCTGCTACAAAAGCCTTTTCATCCTCTTCTGTAAGCGTTCCCGGAAAAAGCATACGCATCATAGAAAACTTCTGTTTTTCCCTCTGTCTTTACACGGAACTGATAGGTGGGGATCTTCCGTCCTGGTATCATTGCAGCAAAATATCCTGCCTCATCCTCCTGTTCCATAGGATATTCTTTGGTTCCAACAAGAACGGCGGCTTCCTCTGCCTCCGGGAAAAAGCCCTGGATCAATATTCCATCCGGTGTAAGTCTTGGGCTCATCACATCCTTAGGAGATGCCTCCTCTGCATATACAATCGCCTCGATCCTCGGCCAGTCCATATAACTATATGCTTTCTCGTTCATATTCTTCGCTCCTTCGCTATATTCATTTCTGAGTATTATTCTACAGGGATATCTCTCTGCTGGAAAATCTGTTTCTATACATAATTTTACCATCTTTGCTGCCAAAAATAAAGGAAGAAAAAAGAAGGAATTTATTTGACAAAGAAACACCTCTGGGATACACTGTTTACAGTTTGTAGCTATTCAGTAAATACCCTTGTGGGATACTTACTATTGAGCAGTTACTGCAGTTTCCCAAATGGTTGAAACTGACTATTTTGAACTTAGGAGGTTCTTTATGGAAAACAGACTTTATGATGTAACATCTTTAGGAGAGCTGCTGATCGATTTCACAGAAAACGGCATCAGCCCCCAGGGGAATCCTCTTCTGGAAGCCAACCCGGGTGGTGCTCCCTGTAATGTACTTGCCATGCTGGAACGCCTTGGCAAGAAAACAGCCTTCATTGGAAAAGTAGGAAAAGACATGTTTGGTGACCAGCTTCGCAAGGCCGTGGAAGAAGTTGGCATTAACACTGATAATCTTATAACCGATGAAGAAGTACATACCACACTGGCATTTGTCCACACCTATCCGGATGGAGACAGGGATTTTTCTTTTTACCGTAATCCAGGCGCAGACATGATGTTGAAAAAAGAAGAGATTTCCAGTGAACTGATCGCAAACTCCCGTATTTTTCATTTTGGCACCCTTTCCTCCACTCATGAAGGTGTAAGGGAAGCTACACGATATGCCATCGATCTTGCAAAAAAAGCTGGCTGTATCATTTCTTTTGACCCTAACCTGCGTCCTCCTCTGTGGAAATCCCTGGATGATGCAAAGCGTGAGATTGAATATGGTCTGACCAAGTGCGATGTACTGAAGATTTCTGATAATGAAGTCGAATTTCTTTTTGGCACTACCGATTATGACAAGGGTGCAGCCCTGATCCGTGAGAAATACAATATTCCTCTTGTATGTATCACCCTTGGCAAGGAAGGCAGCCGTGTTTATTACAAAGACCTTCGTGTAGAAGTGGCTCCTTTCCTTCAGGAGAACACCATTGAGACTACAGGAGCAGGAGATACCTTCTGTGCAAGTATGCTGAATTATGTGCTGGAGCATGGACTTACAGACCTTACAGAAGAAGATCTTACTGCAATGCTTACCTTTGCCAACGGGGCAGCCTCTCTCATTACCACCAAAAAGGGAGCTTTAAGAGTAATGCCTAGCCGTGAAGAAGTACTGGAATTTATTGCTTCATCAGGCCGCTAAGCTTTTTAAATTTCAATTATAGCCGTCAAAAGGGCGCGTGAAGAATGATCTCTCATTTTCACACGCCCTTATTTTAAGTTCTGATCTGATATTCGTCAGATAAAATATTCAATAGTTTTTTCAGGTGTAAGCTCTGTCTCTGAATTGAAAAGAAGAACTGCTTCCCTGTCTGCTTTCGGTCCCAGTGCATAGGTAGAACATCCCTGACAATTAAAATACTTTGCAGGAACCAGGCGGTTATATTCACATGGATGATCCTCCACCATCAGGATATCGTCCTCTTCATACGTATTTTCATCCTCATAATAAGGATCAAACATATAGATCAGACCGTCTTTTTCTCCTGTAAGAAGTACATAATGCTCCACTTCATAAAACAGGCGCAATACTACTACCCCTCCTCTGTGAAGTGCATCATTGATCCTGCTTTCTGATCCGATATAAACACAGCTGCCGGAAAGGTACCTGGTACGGATGGAAAGATTCCCGATCCGTCCAAACTGACAGATCCAGTTGCTTAAGAAAAGCATAGCCATTCTGGAGGTACCGCTTTTCCCAGGCTCGCCTCCTTCTCCATAACAATCCAGACAATACAGCATAATATTTCTTGCGATTTCCGGCGGAATATCCTCCCTGTCAAAAAGACAGCTGATGGCATTCATCATTGTGGTAGGCCCGCAATCATATTCAGTCATCTGATAACGAAGAGGTGTTTTCATAACTCTGTTTCCCTTTCTGACACAAGTGCAGCCACAAGTGCAGCACCTGTCTTAAGATCTTTCTCATATGTATATTCCAAAGTGGAATGACACTGATACATGCCACAGGAGATCACAATCCCCGAAATCCCGTGTAATGCAAAATTATTATTATCACTGCCGCCAAAGGTTTGGGTCAATGTGCAAGGCAGAGACAGCCTTTCGCAGGCTCTTTCAAACCGTTTCACAACCGGCGCTTCCCTGTCAGTTTCATAAGCATGAAGGTTTACTTCATGCTCCATAGAAAAGCTTCCTCCCTTTTCCCTGACTGCTTTTTCAAAGGAAGCCCTTACCTCTTCCAGCAGTTCCAAGGCTTTTTGATGGCTGTAGCTGCGGATCTCCCCTTTGCAGGTACATTCCTCGGGCACAATATTCACCAGCTTCCCACCTGCTACCGTACCAATGTTAAAAGTGGTATCATCTCCAATATGTCCCATGGGAAGGCCAGCGATCACCTGGCTCATGATCTGAATGGCATGTATTCCTTTTTCAGGATTAAAGCCTGCATGGGCTGCTTTTCCCTTTACTGTAACAGAAAAAGAGATAAGGGAAGGGGCACGCAGGGCTGCTGCTCCGGGAGTCCCGCTTAAGTCCAGCACATAAGCCTCTTTTGCTCTTAACTTTGTAAAATCCAGCTGATCTGTTCCCCTTAATGAATACCTCTTCAGCAATAGGAAAAACCACCTCAATATCCCTGTGAGGAATCTGTTTTTCCTTAAGGATCCGCACGGCTTCCAGGATCTCCACAAGTCCGCATACATCATCAGCCCCCAGGATGGTATCCCCGGAAGAAGTGATCTTGCCGTTCTCATGAAATACAGCACGCTTTTCAAGTCCTGGTTCCACAGTATCCATGTGCGCACAAAGGAGAATCGCCCCACCAGGCAGACTCCCCTTTAAAAATCCATATAAATTCCACGGTACTGCTTCCATAAGCAGCACCGGCCTGATCCTCCTGCACTTCAAAACCAAGCTGCAGAAGCTTTTCTTTCAGTACATCCGCAATTTTTCTTTCCCGGTAGCTGACTGCATCAATCTGATAGTCATGCAATGAATTCGTCCACTATCCGGGATCTGCATTCCTTTGTATCCATGGATTATTTTACAACCCTTACCCTTGAAACGCCTTCAATGCTTTCCAGTGCTTCCAGCGCTTCCTGGGAAGCTGCACTTTCCAGGTCGATCAGGGTATATGCATACTCGCCCTTACTCTTATTGGTCATATCAGCAATATTCAGTCCTTCACTTCCAAGGATCTTAGTTACCTGGCTGATCATATTCGGGATATTTTTATGGGTAATAGCAATTCTGCCTACTGCCACACAGGTGCCCATATCACAATTAGGGAAGTTCACAGAGTTTTTGATATTTCCGTTTTCGAGGAAATCACGTACTTCCTTCACTGCCATCACTGCACAGTTCTCCTCAGACTCCTCTGTGGAAGCTCCCAGGTGAGGAGTGACCAGGATACCTTCGTGGCCTGCTACTGTATGGTTTGCAAAATCTGTCACATATTTCTTTACTTTTCCGCTGTCAAGTGCTGCGATCAGTGCATCCTCATCTACCAGCAGGTCCCTTGCAAAGTTCAGGATCACAACTCCGTCTTTCATCTTTGCAAGCGCTTCCTGGTTGATCATTCTGGTAGTTGCATCCAGAAGCGGAACGTGAATGGTAATATAATCACACTGACTGTAGATCTCATCCAGTGTTTTGCTGTGATGAATGGTTCTGGACAGATTCCAGGCTGCATCAATAGACAGATAAGGATCATATCCATAAACTTCCATACCAAGGCCTGTGGCTGCATTTGCTACCATGCTGCCAATCGCTCCAAGTCCGATGATACCCAGCTTTTTGCCCATGATCTCGCAGCCTGCAAACTGTTTTTTCTGCTTCTCAGCCAGCTTATCGATATCCTCTTTATCTTTTTCTTTCTGGACCCACTCAATACCGCCTACAATGTCACGGGATGCAAGAAGCATACCTGCCAGAACCAGTTCTTTTACACCATTTGCATTGGCGCCTGGTGTATTAAAAACAACGATTCCTTTTTCTGCACATTCCTTTACCGGGATATTATTTACTCCGGCTCCTGCTCTTGCGATCACGGAAACTGTGGAAGGAAGCTGCATATCATGCATTTTGGCACTGCGGACCAGAATTGCATTGCAGTCCTTAAGTGTATCGGATTTACGGTAATTCTCATCAAAAATATCCAGGCCTTTGCTGGCAATCGGATTCAGGCAATGAAACTGATACATTATTTATTTTCCTCCTCAAACTTCTTCATGAACGCAACCAGAGCCTCTACCCCGGCCTTAGGCATTGCATTATAAATGCTGGCACGCATACCGCCTACGGTTCTGTGGCCTTTTAAGTTTACCAGGCCTGCTGCTGTCGCCTCTTTTACAAACTTAGCATCCATTTCCTTATCTCCGGTAACAAAAGGAACATTCATAAGGGAACGGTCCTCTGGCACAACTGTACCTTTAAACAGAGAACTGCTGTCAAGGAAGTCATAAAGAATCTTTGCTTTTTCCTCGTTACGTCTCTTCATTTCCTCAAGTCCGCCCATGGCTTTCAGCCATTTAAATACTTTTCCGCATACATAAATGCAATAAGCATTAGGAGTATTATATAAAGATCCTGCATCTGCATGTGTTTTGTATGTAAGCATGGTAGGTGTTCCCGGAAGTACATCCTCTGAGATCAGATCCTCACGGATGATCACGATCACCATACCTGCAGGTCCGATATTCTTCTGTACACCACCATAGATCAGTCCGTATTTGCTAACATCTACCGGCTCTGACAGGAAGCAGGAGGAAACATCTGCCACCAGTGTTTTCCCTTTTGTGTTTGGAAGCTTTTTGTATTTTGTTCCATAGATGGTATTGTTTTCGCAAATATATACATAATCTGCATCCGGACTGATAGGAAGATCACTGCAATCCGGAATGTAGGAAAAGGTTTTATCCTCGGAAGATGCAATCTTGTTGGCTTTTCCATATTTCTGTGCTTCCTGATATGCTTTTTTAGCCCACTGTCCTGTAACGATATAATCTGCCACTTTGTTTTTCATCAGATTCATAGGAATCATGGCAAACTGCTGGGAAGCACCTCCCTGAAGAAACAGTACCTTATAATTATCAGGAATATTCATCAAATCACGTAAGTCTTTTTCTGCTGTGTCAATAATCTCCTGAAAGGCAGCACTCCTGTGGCTCATTTCCATTACGGACATGCCGGTTCCATTATAGTCTAACATCTCATCAGCAACTTCTTTCAGAACCTCTTCCGGAAGAACTGCCGGACCAGCGGAAAAATTAAATACTCTGCTCATTTTCTTTCATATCCTCCTCGTCAAATACATCATCCAGGCTTGCTCCTGCGGGAACCATTGGATATACACTTAAATTCTGGTCGATCCAGCAGTCAAGGACTACTGTTCCCTGGCTGGAAAGAGCTTCTTTAAGTGCCGGCTCCACTTCTTCTGTCCTGGTAACTCTGATTGCCTTTGCTCCCATTGCTTCTGAAAGCTTTACGAAATCCACCGCATCATCCAGAATGGTCTGGGAATATCTTTGTCCGTAGAACAGTGTCTGCCACTGGCGCACCATCCCAAGAACATGGTTATTTAACACAATCTGCACCAGTGGCTTTTTGCACCGTACAGCTGTGGCAATCTCATTCATATTCATGCGGAAGCATCCATCTCCCGCAATATTCACAACAGTTTTATCCGGGCATCCCATACGTGCACCAATGGCTGCCCCAAGGCCATAGCCCATAGTCCCAAGGCCTCCGGATGTAAGGAATGTCCTTGGTTCTTTAAATTTGAAATACTGTGCTGCCCACATCTGATGCTGCCCAACATCAGTGGAGATAATTGCATCTCCACCAGTCAGTTCATAAAGCTTCTGAATCACATAAGGGCCTGTCAGCTGGGTATGATCATAATTCAGCGGATACTTTTCTTTCATTTCCATGATATGTGCCACCCACTGGGAATGATCCATTTTTTCCTGCTTTTCAAGGATCTGCTTAAGAACCATTTTCAGATCTCCTGTTACACAGGCATCCACCTGAATATTCTTGTTGATCTCTGCTGCATCAATATCGATTTGAAGGATCTTTGCATTTGGTGCAAAGGTCTGTGTATTTCCGGTTACACGATCACTGAATCTTGTGCCAAGAGCAATCAAAAGATCACATTCGCACATAGCATAATTGGATGTTTTGGTGCCATGCATTCCAACCGGTCCTGTGTAAAGATCGTCCTCGCCTGAAAAAGCACCCTTTCCCATCAGACTGTCGCATACAGGTGCCTGGATCCTGTGGGCAAGCTCTCTTACTTCCTGCCATGCATCAGAGATCACAGCACCACCGCCAACAAATAAAAAAGGCTTCTTAGACTGGCTGATCATCTGAACGGCCTGATCTACATCTTCTTTGCGGATGGTATTTGTCACTGGTTCCGGTTTTGTGATCTTATGCTGGATATAATCGCAGGATGCTGCTGTTACGTCCTTTGGAACGTCCACAAGGACAGGTCCCGGGCGCCCGCTGCCTGCGATTTCAAAAGCTTTACGAATGGTATCTGCAAGCTTTGTCACATCTTTTACAATGTAGCTGTGTTTTGTTACCGGCATAACGAATCCCGGCTATATCCACCTCCTGGAAGGAATCCTTTCCAAGGAGGGCTGTCCCTACGTTGCAGGTAATGGCCACCACCGGCACAGAATCCATCTGTGCAGTTGCAATACCTGTTAGCAGAGATTGGTAGCTCCTGGTCCGGATGTGGCCAGGCATACACCTACCTTGCCGGTAGCACGGGCATAACCATCTGCTGCATGGGACGCTCCCTGCTCATGGGAGGTAGAGTATGTGTCTGATCTTATTGCTGTATTTGTACAAGGCGTCGTACACATTCAGGATGGCTCCGCCAGGATAACCGAACACAGTGTCCACACCCTGTTCCAAAAGACATTCGATAATGATCTCAGCACCTGTAAGCTGCATGTTTGTTCCTCCTGCTGCCTTATCGTATTTCTCTTTATTTTGCCTTTGGCACTTCCAGAATGGCCCCTCTGTTGCCAGATGTTACCATTGCTGCATATCTTGCAAGATATCCGGTTGTAACCTTTGGCTCTCTTGGCTGCCATTTTGCTTTTCTCTTGCTTCCAGTTCCTCCTCTGATACTTTCAGGCTCAGGGAAAGCTCCGGAATATTGATGGAGATCATATCACCCTCTTCTACAAGAGCAATCGGTCCGCCTACTGCTGCTTCCGGTGATACATGTCCGATAGATGCACCTCTTGACGCACCGCTGAACCGTCCGTCTGTAATCAGTGCTACAGCATGAGCCAAGCCCCATACCTGCAATTGCAGAAGTAGGATTCAGCATCTCACGCATTCCCGGGCCGCCTTTTGGTCCTTCATAACGGATCACAACCACATCACCTGCATTGATCTTTCCACCTTTGATGGCAGCAATGGCATCTTCTTCACAGTCAAATACTCTTGCCGGACCTTCATGTACCATCATCTCAGGTGCAACTGCAGAACGCTTTACAACACTGCCATCCGGTGCAAGATTTCCCTTTAATACAGCAAGTCCTGCCGGTCTGGCTGTGCGGATTGTCGATGGGACGGATCACCTGTGGATTCAGATTGATGCAATCCTTAATATTCTCCCCTACCGTCTTTCCTGTAACAGTCATACATTCTGTGTGAAGAAGTCCTTTTTTATTCAATTCGTTCATTACAGCATATACGCCGCCAGCTTCATTCAGGTCTTCCATATAGGTTGGGCCTGCAGGAGCCAAGATGGCACAGGTTCGGAGTTTTCTCACTGATTTCATTTGCAAAACTGATATCAAAGTCCCAACCGATCTCATGGGCGATGGCCGGCAGATGAAGCATGCTGTTTGTAGAGCATCCAAGTGCCATATCCACAGTCAAAGCATTCAGTAATGCCTCTTTTGTCATAATATCTCTGGGGCGGATATTTTTCCTGTACATTTCCATAACCTGCATACCTGCATGCTTTGCAAGACGGATACGTTCAGAATATACAGCAGGGATCGTACCGTTGCCTTTAAGTCCCATGCCAAGAACCTCTGTCAGACAGTTCATGCTGTTGGCTGTATACATACCGGAACAAGATCCACAGGTAGGACATGTTTTGTTCTCATATTCTGTAAGGCCTTCCTCGTCCAGCTTGCCTGCTGCATAAGCACCTACAGCCTCAAACATGCTGGAAAGGCTTGTTTTGTGTCCATTGATATGACCGGCCAGCATAGGTCCTCCGCTGACAAATACAGTAGGAACATTGATCCTGGCTGCTGCCATCAAAAGTCCCGGTACATTCTTATCGCAGTTTGGCACCATAACCAGTGCATCAAACTGATGTGCAAGGGCCATGGACTCTGTAGAATCTGCGATCAGGTCTCTGGTCACAAGGGAATATTTCATTCCAATATGTCCCATAGCAATCCCATCACAGACAGCAATTGCCGGGAAAACAACCGGTGTACCGCCAGCCATTGCTACTCCCTGCTTTACAGCAGCTACGATCTTATCAAGATTCATATGTCCAGGAACGATCTCATTGTAGGAACTAACAATACCTACCAATGGTCTTTCCATTTCTTCCTTAGTCATTCCAAGTGCATTAAACAGTGAACGGTGAGGTGCCTGCTGGGACCCCTTCTTTACTGCATCGCTTCTCATATCTGTTCTCTCCTTTATCTTAACGGATCACCGGATCTCTTTTGCGATCAGGTCGCCCATTTCTTTTGTTCCAACAAGGATACAGCCCTTTGACATAATGTCTCCTGTACGATATCCGTCTGTAAGTACCTTTTGTACTGCTGCCTCTCTGCATCTGCTTCTTTGTCCAGATCCAGGGAATAGCGCAGCATCATAGCTGCAGACAGGATCGTTGCAATAGGATTGGCTTTATTCTGGCCTGCAATGTCAGGTGCTGATCCATGGCTTGGCTCATAAAGACCAAACTTTGTCTCATTTAAGCTGGCTGAAGAAAGCATTCCGATAGAACCTGTCACCATACTGGCCTCATCAGAAAGGATATCTCCAAACATATTCTCTGTAAGGATCACATCAAACTGCTTAGGATCACGTACCAGCTGCATTGCACAGTTGTCTACCAGCATATGCTCCAGCGTTACCTCCGGATAATCCCTGGCAACCTCCTCCACAACACTTCTCCACAGTCTGGAAGAATCCAGTACATTTGCCTTATCTACGCTTGTTACTTTCTTGCGGCGCTTCATAGCAATATCAAAAGCTTTGATAGCGATCCTGCGGATCTCATTTTCATTGTAGGAAAGGGTATCTACTGCTGTCTTTACCCCATTTTCTTCGGTAGTTTTTCTTGCTCCGAAATAAAGGCCTCCTGTCAGTTCCCTTACAATGATCATATCAAATCCATCCCCGATGATCTGCTCTTTAAGCGGGCAGGCATCTTTCAGTTCATTGTAAAGATATGCAGGTCTTAAATTGGCAAACAGATTCAGTGCCTTACGGATCGCAAGAAGTCCAGCCTCCGGCCGTTTGGATGGTTCAAGCTTGTACCAGGGTGATGTCTTTGCATCTCCGCCAATAGAACCCATCAGAACTGCGTCTGATGCTTTTGCTGTTGCAATGGCTTCTTCTGTAAGAGGCACACCGTGTACATCAATGGATGCTCCCCCAAGAAGCACCTTAGAATACGAAAAAGTATGTCCGTAAACTTCGCATACTTTATCCAGAACCTTTCTTGCCTCAGAGACGATTTCCGGTCCTATCCCGTCTCCGGAATCAGCGAAATGTTATAATTCATAATAATTTCCTCTCTTACTCTCCTGCCTCAGACAGGTAATTGTCATTATAATAACGCACTTTTCAACAGATTTCAACCTATTAAAGCATAAAAGACAACAGACTGTTAAAGTGTAAAAGTCAACAGACTCTAAAAACACAAAACACAACAGACTGCTGCAGAGCAAAAGGCGACAGACTCACCAGGAGCTGCCGCCTTCTAATTTCATACTTATTCTGCCTGCTCGGCCTTCTCAACCTCAGCAATAGCCTGCTTTCTCATTGGAATACGACAGTTCTTGTTATTACCGAATTCTACGATCACATCCTCGTCTGTCATATCAATGATCACGCCATAAAAGCCGCCGGTTGTTACCACACTGTCTCCTACTGCCATGTCATTGAGCATAGCCTGGATTCTCTTCTGCTCCTTTTTCTGTGGTCTTACCATCAGAAAATACATAATTCCGAAAAGGACTACCAGCCATACGATAGTAAAACCAAGTCCCATTCCACTGCTCTGGTCCATTTAAAAATACCTCCTGTGCGTTTGTTATAACGGGTCCCAGACCCAGGCACCCTGCTTCTTCTTAATTCATACCGAAGCCTAAAGTATATCATACACAAAATACATAGTTTCATCAAGTTATTTTTTCAAAGATAAATAAATCATCCTCTTTTACTATTGATCCTGCCCTCTTCAAAACCTTCCAGACGCATTTTCTTATATTCTGCCAAAATTCCAGGCGTCCAGTGCATCCCGTATCTCTTCCATAAGGTGATTATAAAAATAAAGATTGTGTAATACGCAAAGCCGCATGCCAAGCATCTCTTTTGCTTTCAGAAGATGTCGGATATAAGCTCTGCTGTAATGACGGCAGGCCGGACACTGACATCCTTCTTCAATTGGCCGTGGATCCATCTCGTATTTTTTTCCGAATTAAACATATTCATCTTGCCATGGTTTGTATATACATGGCCATGACGGCCGTTCCTGCTGGGATATACGCAGTCAAAGAAATCAATGCCTCTTTCCACACCTTCCAGGATATTGGCCGGTGTACCTACGCCCATAAGATAAGTAGGCTTATCCTGCGGAAGATGAGGAACCACTTCGTCCAGAATATGATACATCTGCTCATGGGTTTCTCCTACTGCCAGTCCGCCTACTGCATAACCATCCAGATCCATCTGAGAGATGGCATCCGCATGATTCTTACGGATGTCTTCATAAATAGCACCCTGGTTGATGCCAAATAACAGCTGTTCTTTATTGATCGTGTCATCAAGACTGTTCAGGCGCTGCATTTCTTCTTTGCATCTTGCAAGCCATCTGGTGGTCCGGTCTACAGAACGCTGTACATAACCTCTGTCTGCTACGCTGCTTGGACACTCGTCAAAAGCCATGGCAATAGTAGAGCCCAGATTGGATTGGATCTGCATGCTTTCTTCAGGTCCCATAAAAATCTTATGTCCGTCAATATGAGATTGGAAATATACCCCTTCTTCTTTGATCTTACGCAGTCCTGCCAGGGAAAACACCTGGAATCCACCGGAGTCTGTAAGGATAGGCCGATCCCAGACCATAAACTTATGAAGGCCTCCAAATTCTTTGATCAGCTTGTCTCCTGTACGTACATGAAGGTGATAAGTATTGGACAGCTCTACCTGTGTGCCGATCTCTTTCAGGTCCATGGTGGATACAGCCCCTTTGATCGCTCCTACCGTACCTACATTCATAAAGACCGGTGTCTGGATGGTGCCATGAACAGTTTTAAATTCTGCCCTCTTCAGCCCCGGCCTTCGGTTTTTAAGATTTTGTATTCAGCCATATGCTGCTCCCTTTTTCCTAATATTGTTAGGGACAAAAGTCCCACCTATCTGGCAATTATATCCTGAATACATAAAAAAAACAAGAATTACTTATTTTCCTCCAGCCTGTTCTGTAATTGCTTGCACCTGGCCTTTCAAAAAGGTATAATAGCCTGCAGAAAATCCACCAGAAAGAGGTCAGATATATGCAGATTACAGCACCTGATTTTTATAAAAAATTTTCCTGTATCGCCGGAGAATGTCCGGCTACCTGTTGTGCCGGATGGCAGATAGTGATTGATGAAAAAAGCCTGACACGGTATTCCCGCCATAAAGGTCCATTTGCAAACCGATTGAAAAATGATATTAACTGGAAAGAACATGTCTTCCGTCAATACCATCACAGATGTGCTTTTTTAAATGAAGAAAACCTGTGTGACATTTACGCTGAAGCCGGTCCGGATATGCTGTGTGATACCTGCCGCAAGTATCCCAGACATATTGAAGAATTTGAAGGGCTTCGTGAATTATCTCTTTCCCTCTCCTGTCCAGAAGCCGCCAGGCTGCTTCTTTCCAGGCAGGAGCCCATTTCCTTTATCACAAAAGAAAAACCATCTTCAGAAGAAACGTATGATTCTTTTGATTATCTTCTTTTTACTGAGCTGATGGATACCCGTGATCAGATGTTTTCCATTTTACAGGACAGAAATATTCCACTAAATGCCCGTTTTCTGAAGCTTCTGGCTATGGGACATGATTTTCAGCTGTGCCTTGACAGAAATGAACTGTACCGCTGGGAAGGCATTCGCAGGAAACATATCCAAACCGGAACCGGTCCGGATTTTCTAAAAAAAGTAAATAAGTGGTCAGATGACAGCAAAAGCGTACCGGAACTGATCCGTGATTTCTGGAGCGTTCTGATACCTGAGATGGAAGTGCTGTCACCTTCCTGGCACAACTTTTTAAAAGAAAACCTGGCCTTCCACACACAGTGTAACGATCAGGAAATCATGCAATTATATAATAGCTTCCATGCTGCCATGCCAGAATGGAAGATTCAGTCTGAACAGCTGGTACTTTACTGGCTATATACCTATTTTTGCGGTGCAGCCTACGATGACCAGATTTTCGCCAAAGTAAAGCTTGCCCTTGTCTGTACTCTGATGATCCAGGACTTAAGCGTAGGTATGTATCAGAAATCCAGGCAACCCCTTACTCTTAAGGATCAGATCCGGATCTGTTATCTTTTTTCCAGAGAACTGGAGCATTCAGACCCGAACCTGAACAAAATGGAGGAGCTGTTGGACCAACACCCTGCTTTTTCCTTTGGAAAGCTTTTAAAAGTCATTTGCTGATCCATGATTTCCATTACCATATTTCCGCCTTTCCCTGCCGCTGTTTTTGTGAAAGTTGTCCGTTGCGTATTTTTTACTCATATCGTATAATAATACGAAACGCTTTTTTACAAAGTAACCGTATGATCACACAAACTCCGCTGATGAGGGCTATCCCGTTCATCAGCCTTTGATATTTTTTACGAAAAACGAGGAGGCTTATATTAATTTTATGAGTAAATACACCTTGGGAATTGACATTGGATCTACCACTGTCAAGATTGCGATCCTTGATGAAAACGAAACCTTGTTGTTTGCAGATTACGAACGTCATTTTGCCAATATCCAGGAAACACTTGCAGACCTTTTACAGAAGGCTTATGACAAGCTTGGAGAGCTGACTCTCCATCCGGTGATCACTGGTTCCGGCGGTCTGACACTGGCCAACCATCTGGAGATTCCATTCGTCCAGGAGGTCATTGCAGTTTCCACTGCTCTTCAGAAGATCGCGTCTCAGACAGACGTTGCCATTGAGCTTGGCGGCGAGGATGCCAAGATCATTTATTTTGAAGGCGGCAATATTGGAAACAGCGTATGAACGGGATCTGTGCAGGAGGTACAGGATCCTTTATTGATCAGATGGCTTCCCTTCTGCAGACAGATGCTACAGGCCTGAATGAATATGCCAGGAATTACAAAGCCCTTTATCCTATCGCTGCCAGATGCGGTGTTTTTGCAAAAACAGACATCCAGCCTTTGATTAATGAAGGTGCTACCAAAGAAGATCTTTCTGCTTCCATTTTTCAGGCAGTGGTAAACCAGACCATTTCCGGTCTTGCCTGCGGAAAGCCGATCCGTGGACATGTAGCTTTCCTTGGCGGACCTCTCCATTTTCTTTCTGAACTGCGTGAGGCCTTCATCCGTACTCTGAAGCTGGATGATGAACATGCCATCCTGCCTGAAAACTCCCACCTTTTCGCAGCCATGGGATCTGCTATGAATGCAAAGGAGGATACTTCCGTATCCCTTACCCAATTAAAGGACCGACTCCATGGATCCATACATATGGACTTTGAGGTAGAACGTATGGAGCCTCTTTTTGCTACACAGGAAGACTACCATACCTTCAATCAGCGCCAAAGTGCTTACCAGGTCCAAAAAGGCGATCTGTCCTCTTATAAAGGCAATTGTTACCTGGGTATCGATGCAGGTTCTACCACCACTAAGACTGCACTTGTAGGTGAGGACGGCACTCTTCTTTATTCTTTCTACAGCAATAATAACGGCAGCCCGCTAAAAACAGCCATCCGTTCTATCCAGGAGATTTATTCTCTTTTGCCGAAGGATGCACACATTGCCTACTCATGCTCTACCGGTTACGGAGAAGCTCTTATTAAAGCAGCCCTGATTCTGGATGAAGGTGAAGTAGAAACTGTTTCCCATTATTATGCAGCTGCTTTCTTTGATCCGGAGGTTGACTGTATCCTGGACATCGGCGGGCAGGACATGAAATGTATCAAGATCCGCAACCATACTGTGGACAGCGTACAGCTGAATGAAGCATGCTCCTCAGGCTGCGGTTCCTTTATTGAAACCTTTGCCAAATCCCTAAACTATTCTGTACAGGATTTTGCAAAAGCTGCTCTTTTTGCTGAACATCCCATTGACCTTGGTACAAGATGTACTGTTTTCATGAATTCCAAAGTAAAACAGGCTCAGAAGGAAGGCGCATCTGTTGCTGATATTTCTGCAGGTCTTGCCTACTCTGTTATCAAAAACGCACTTTATAAGGTTATTAAGGTTTCCGATGCAACAGAGCTTGGACGCCATATCGTAGTACAGGGAGGTACCTTCTATAATGATGCTGTACTTCGCAGCTTTGAACGTATTGCAGACTGCGAAGCCATCCGACCGGATATCGCTGGTATTATGGGTGCCTTTGGTGCAGCCCTCATTGCCAGGGAGCGTTATCAGGAAGGCAAAGAAACCACCATGCTTTCCATCCAGAAGATCAACGAACTAAAATATACTACAGCTATGGCCAACTGCCATGGATGTACCAACAACTGCCGTCTGACTATCAACAAATTCAGTGGCGGCCGTCAGTTCGTAAGCGGCAACCGCTGTGAGCGTGGTATCGGCAAAGAAAAGAACAAAGACCACATTCCAAACCTTTATGAATATAAATACAAACGGATCTTTTCCTATGCACCATTATCTGCTGACAAGGCAGAGCGTGGCCAGGTAGGTATTCCCCGTGTGCTGAATATGTTTGAGAATTATCCTTTCTGGTTTACTTTCTTTACACAGCTAAAGTACCAGGTAGTGCTTTCTCCTACTTCCACGCGTAAGATCTATGAGCTTGGTATTGAATCTATCCCCAGTGAATCAGAATGCTATCCAGCAAAGCTAGCCCATGGCCATGTAAGCTGGTTACTGAAAAATGGTGTAAAATTCATTTTCTACCCGTGTATTCCTTACGAGAGGAACGAATTCCCGGACGCAGTCAACCACTACAACTGTCCCATCGTTACCTCTTATGCTGAAAATATCAAAAACAATGTGGATGAGCTTCATGATCCTTCCATTAAATTCATGAACCCATTCCTTTCCCTGACCTCTGAAGAGATCGTTACCAAACGTCTGACAGAGATCTTCAAGGATATTCCTGCAAATGAAATAAAAGCTGCAGCACATGCAGCCTGGGAGGAAATGGCTGCTGTCCGTGAGGATGTGCGCCGCAAAGGGGAAGAAACACTGAAATATATGGAAGAAACAGGCCGCAGAGGCATCGTTCTTGCAGGCCGTCCATAGCCATATCGACCCGGAGATCCACCATGGCATCCCGGACCTGATCAACAGCTATGGTGTAGCTGTACTCACAGAAGACTCTGTATCCCACCTGGTTCCTGTAGAACGTCCTATCCGTGTGAACGACCAGTGGATGTATCACTCCCGCCTGTATGCAGCTGCCAATTTTGTAAAGACAAGAGATGACCTGGATCTGATCCAGCTGAATTCCTTTGGATGCGGACTGGATGCAGTTACCACAGATGAAGTATATGAGATTCTTGATAAGAGTGACAAGATCTACACCTGTCTGAAGATTGATGAGGTCAATAACCTGGGAGCAGCAAGGATCCGTGTCCGCTCTCTCCTGGCAGCACTTCGTGCAAAGGATGCACAGAAAAAGCCCCGCCAGATTCAGCCTTCTTCTATTGAAAAGGTAGTATTTACAAAAGAAATGCGCAAGGATTACACCATTCTTTGCCCGCAGATGTCACCAGTACATTTTTCACTTCTTCAGGCTGCCTTTAATGCCAACGGCTATCATCTGGAGATCCTTCCAAATGACAATAAGCATGCTGTGGATGTAGGCCTGAAATATGTAAATAATGATGCCTGCTACCCTTCCCTGATCGTAGTAGGCCAGATCATGGATGCCCTTCTTTCCGGCAAATATGACCTGAATAAAACAGCCGTAGTCATGACCCAGACCGGTGGCGGCTGCCGTGCTTCCAATTACATTGCCTTCATCCGCAGGGCACTGAAAAAAGCCGGCATGGAACAGATCCCGGTTATTTCCCTGAACTTAAGCGGTTTGGAAAGCAATCCCGGCTTCAAACTTACATATCCCCTTGTAAAAGCCGTGGTTTATGCTGCTGTATTCGGTGATATCCTGATGAAATGCATTTACAGGATGCGTCCATATGAGCTGGAAAAGGGAATCGTAAACAGAAAGCACAAAATATGGGAACAGCGAGTGATTGCCTTTGTATCCGGAAGTTCTTTAAGTCACAGTCAGTTCAAGAAAATGTGCAGGGAAATGGTTCATGATTTTGATACCATCCCCATCAGTGACGAAAAGAAACCAAGAGTAGGTATTGTAGGTGAGATTCTGGTCAAATTCCTTCCTGCTGCCAATAATCATCTGGCTGACCTTCTGGAGTCCGAAGGTGCGGAGCCAGTTGTTCCGGATCTGATCGACTTTATGAGCTACTGCTTCTATAACCAGAATTTCAAAGCAGACAACCTTGGTTTTAAGAAATCCAAAGCTTTCTGGGGCAACGTAGGAATAAAGGCTATCGACTGGATGCGTAAAGCTGCTAATGAAGCCCTTGCCCAGAGCCGGCATTTCCATCCTACTGCAGATATCCGTGATCTTGCCCGGATGGCAGAGCCTATCGTTTCTGCTGGTAACCAGACCGGTGAAGGCTGGTTCCTTACAGGAGAGATGATGGAGCTGATCCACGGCGATGTTCCGAATATTGTCTGCATCCAGCCTTTCGGCTGTCTGCCCAACCATATCGTAGGAAAGGGTGTTATCAAAGAGATCCGCAGAGAGCATCCGGAAGCAAATATTGTTGCTATTGACTATGATCCTGGTGCCAGTGAAGTAAACCAGCTGAACCGCATCAAGCTGATGCTTTCCACAGCCCAGAAAAACCTGAAAAAACAACAGGAAAAAGAAGCTTGAAAAAACCAGGAGCCGCCCGTGTGGGTGGCTCCTGGTTTTTTGCTGCAATTCTTTATTGCCTGTCTATCTTTATCCTGTTTTTCTATTATACCAGTCTGAATTTCACAGCCAGCTTTTTCAAATAGCGTCCTCCCGGCATCATGGCAAACTCTGCATCAGAGGGATGACTTACTTTCAGATAAAATACAAAATACACTGCCATACCTGCAAGTACACCCAATCCAAGACTGATCACATTGGAATGAACTACAGCATATACCAGGTAATAAACTCCACCTGCTGTGACTGCCATAGGTACGCTTGCCAGCAGCGGATACAGATAGGCTTTTCTCCATGGATTCTTATAACCCATGTACTGCTTCATCGCCCGTTCATTTAAAATACACATTACAATGGCATACACGATCATTGCGATCACAATGGTATATACACCAAGATTTGTAACAAACATCAGCACAGCCATCACGATCATATCTGCCACAAGAGCAATGGCTGCATGGAACATAGGAATATTCGGCTTTCCGATTCCCTGAAGCACGCCATTGGAAATATTGGAATTGCCATTCAGGATGATTGTGATCACGCCAAGGATCATCAGCTCCCCTGCCACACCATTGGTCCTTGGGAACAAAAGTCTTGTGATAGGCCCTGCAAGCACTGCCAGCCCAACAGAACAGGGAATAGAAATAAACATACTCAGCCAGGTGGCCTTATCAATCTTCTCTCTTGCTCCATTCATATCACGCATTGCATAATGAGCGGATACCTCAGGGATCATGGAAGTCGGTGCTGTACTTGCCAGAGTAAGAGGAATATTGATCAAAGTCATGTAAAAGCTGTACTCTGCATACATAGTCTGAATAGTATGATCGTCCAATCCCTTCAGCCCTTCAATGCCAGAATACATATAACTGTTAATGGTTCCGTTTACATTGTAAATAAACGCACTGAGCACAATAGGCATTACCACAAGGATAATATTCCGCATCACATCCCCTGTGCTGCTGCTTTCGGAAGCATGATCCTTCTGAATCCTTTTATTGATGGTTCTCCGGTTAAGCTGATAAACAAGAAGCATAAAAATCAGTGCAGAAAGCACACCTGCACCTGTACCCATCGTAGCACCTGCAGCTCCCCAGGACTGAACAACCGCCTCACTTTGTCCGCTGAAATGACTGATCATAACTCTTGACATCGCAAGAGCCATCACAGCCACAAAAATCTGTTCAATGATCTGTGAAAGGGAAGTAGGCATCATATTCCTGTAGGCCTGAAAATATCCTCTGAATACGCCAAGAATACCGGACAGAAAAATAGTAGGTGCCAGCATGCGAAGAGGAAGTCTTGCACCGGACATGGAATCAGGAACCAGTATAGGAGCCCCAAAGTAACATAATAGTGCAACAGCTCCGCCTGCCAGAGATACATAGATCAAAGCGCATTTAAAAACCTTTTGTGCGTCCTTATATCGTTTAAATGCAATCTTTTCAGCCATGATCTTTGATACAGCCTGCGGAATACTAAAAGATGCAATCATCAGCAGAATAAAATAAATATTCTGTGCGTAAGAAAACATTGCATAGCTGTTGCTTCCCAGAGTACTGGACAAAGGGCTTTTATACAGCATTCCAATAATCTTGGAGATCAGTGCTGCCACCATAAGAAAAGATGCATTTTTTACAAGTGTATTATCGTTCTTTTTACCCATAGTATCAATATTCCTTTAAATTTATTCCCCGGCAGAAACATTCTCGATCTGCCAGTCAATGGGGGGAAGTCCGTTTTTCTCAAGAAATTCATTGGTCTTACTGAAATGGCCGCATCCGAAAAAGCCTCTGGACGCAGACAGTGGACTGGGATGGGGAGCAGTCAAAACCAGCTGCTTTGGATTATCAAGCATAGACTGCTTGGTCTGTGCAGGTCTGCCCCATAGCAGATACACAATCGGTCTGTCCTGCTCATTCAGTGTACGGATCACTGCATCCGTAAATTGCTCCCATCCAATCCCTCTGTGAGAATTAGCCTGATGAGCACGTACTGTAAGTACTGTATTCAAAAGCAATACCCCTTGTCTGGCCCACTTTTCCAAACATCCATTATCCGGAATATAACATCCGCAGTCATTGTGCAGTTCTTTATAAATGTTGACCAGAGATGGGGGGATATCTACGTCCTTTCGCACAGAAAAGCAAAGTCCATTGGCCTGACCATCATTATGGTATGGATCCTGCCCCAGAATCACCACCTTCACCTGATCCAGCGGCGTAAAGTCAAAGGCATTAAACATATCCTGCGGTGGTGGAAATATTTTCCTTGTCTGGTATTCATTCATTACAGTCTTGTATAGCTTAGCATAATACGGCTGATGAAATTCATCTTTCAGTGCTTCCAGCCATGCGCCTGAAATTGCCCCCATTTTCCTACCTCTCTCCCATAGTTTTTCACAAAAATCTTTTTCTATAAGTTTGTTTCTTTTTATTTAATCTGTTTATTAAATTTGTCTTTTTTCCTTCTGTCTATTTACCGTCTCACGGAAATCCCACGATCTGCCAGATAATCCTTTACCTGACGGATCTCCAGTTCTTTATAATGGAACAGCGAAGCAGCAAGTGCTGCGTCTGCACCGCCTTCAGTTAAAGCATCATAAAAATGCTCCAGTGTACCTGCACCACCTGATGCGATCACAGGAATAGATACGGCCTGTGATATAGCCTTTGTAAGCTCTATATCGTATCCTGCCTTTGTACCATCACAATCCATACTGGTAAGAAGGATCTCCCCTGCTCCCAGTTCCTGAGCCTTTTTTGCCCACCATACAGCATCAATCCCTGTATCCAGCCTGCCACCATGCTTATAAATATTCCATCCTCCATCTGGACGGCGCTTTGCATCTATGGCAAGCACTACACACTGACTGCCAAACTTCTGTGCTGCTTCCCGGATCAGTTCCGGACGGTCAATGGCAGCAGAATTAACCGAAATCTTATCTGCTCCTTCCCGAAGAAGCTTCCTGAAATCCTCAACTGTACGAATACCGCCTCCTACAGTAAAAGGAATAAATACGCTTGCTGCTACCTGACGTACCATATCTACCACTGTATCACGGTCCTCACAGGAGGCTGTAATATCAAGAAATACCAATTCGTCTGCTCCCGCCGCATCATAGGCTTTCGCAATCTCCACCGGATCTCCTGCATCCCGCAGATCAACAAAATTTACTCCTTTTACAACACGACCTTTATTAACATCCAGACAGGGAATAATTCTTTTTGTAAACATACGTCAGTCCTCCCTTCCAATCTGTGCAAAATTCTTAAGGATCTCAAGACCCCAGCGGCTGCTTTTCTCCGGATGGAACTGGCATGCAAATACATTATCCTTCTCTACAGAAGCATGGATACAGGTACTGTAATCGGTTACAGCCTTTACGATTTCCGGCTCATCAGCCTGCAGATAATAGGAATGGACAAAATATACGTATGTATCCTCCGGGATTCCTTTAAAAAGCCGTCCTTCATGCTGAAGATGAAGGGAATTCCATCCCATATGCGGGATCTTCAATCCCGGACATGGTGGGATACGTAGGATCTTCCCTTTCAGGATTCCAAGACCTGGCACCCCCGGTGTCTCCTCACTGCTTTCAAATAATAGCTGCAGTCCAAGACAGATTCCAAGGAAAGGGGTCTTCTCCTGCACAATCTGTCGGATCACAGGAACCAGCTCATAACGATTAAGATTCTCCATTGCATCTCCAAAGCTGCCCACTCCCGGCAGTATCACTTTGTCAGCATTCAATAATGTGTCTGGATCTCTGGATACCACCGTCTCCTGTCCCAGATAATGCAATGCCTTTTCTACACTGCGTATGTTGCCAGCGTCATAGTCAATAATACCAATCATAATATTTTCTCCTCGATTTCAGTCAATTCTGTTACAAGCCACCGTTGGTTATTATCAAAAAATTAACTGTTCCGTATCTTCACAGCTATAAGAACCATTTATTCGTTGAATATCATAACACATGAAAAACACTTTGTCGATATTATCCACGCAGTACAAATACTTAGATATTATACCAACTGTGCAATTAATTTCGGTGAATTCTTGGCGAAAGGCATCTGCAACAAATAAAGAACTATTTTGGCATGTTCATGACTTTCACCGATTAGAAATGTACGCCGCCAGGCGCACTAAAAAGGGTTTGTGCAAATATGTACAAACCCTAAATAAACATCATTCTATTTTATCTATGTTTTTATATTCTTTATTTTGCTTTTTGGTCAACACCTTATGAAATGAAAGCACTGATCCAGTCAAATCTAATCCAATCGCATATTTAATTAATTTTAAGAATAAAAATACAATAAGTAAAGGGATAACACATGATGTAACAATAAGGATGGCCAGTGACTGCGTAACGGTATTTAAAAAGTTTTCTCCTTTATCAACAATTCCGGTAACTGCATTTGAAATAGCATCGGTAACCTTAGATATAACTCCGGTAATAAAATTGGAATCTTCTTCAGCTGCTTCATTTGTGGCATCCTCCGTTTCATCTTTAATATTTTGAGCTTCCTGAATGGTATCTTCCAATGAAAAACTATAAATATCTTCAATTTGGTCTGCAATATGTATTCCAGTAGGAACTATAGCAAGTAACAAAATGCCAATAAGAAAAATATTAACAAATTTCAGCCTAAGTGAAGGTATTTTTTTCCAAAAGCCAATTGCTAATAAAATAAAGGCAAAAGGAATTATAAAATAAAAAACAATTTTTCCAATTATAGTAAGGAGATATTTTTCTAAAAACAGTGCAACCATAACGACAAATAAACCTGTGTTCAAATCCATCAAATGATCAGCAACCGTCGTCCCGGTATCTCCTGGAAGTGCTGTTATGGCAGATGATACACCAACCGTTAATGCAGAAAGTTCAACAACACCTTTTGACTTCTTATCAAGTGATGAAATTGTTTTTTCATAAGTCTTTGGATTACCAGCTTTTGGTGCTAAATAAAGCATTGAAAACAGTATAGCAATCATACAGAATACGATACCAATGATGTGCGTGACCTTACGGATTTCTCATGTGTTTATCTCCCCCGACAATGTATTTACGAATATTATACTATTATAATCTTATTATATCAATTAAATATTTACTTAGTAAAGTCAATTAGGTTTCAATATCTTTTTGAGTATCCTCAATCAACTCATCTATCATGAATTTGACTTTTTCGTATTCACCTTTCTCCATTAGGTTCTTAATCCGAACAAATTCCCTTAAAAGTTTTCTGCTAAATGCAACAAATTCCCTGTTATCTTCCATATAGTAACCTCCTTTTTTCAAAAATCTGTAATATGATTTGGATATATTATACCCAAATCATATTACACAGATTGTTGCCTGCTTTACACTCCTACGCTGTTCTAACACCACACCCGATATTTGCATACCGCAGGATTAACATCCCGCTTTTATGCTTATATCGAAATGGTGCATATTTAGAAAACTATTCATCTTCCGAGTCAGGTGCCCAAAAACTTTTTTCTTCATTTTCAATGATAACCGGTCCTGTAGTTTTGAGGATTTCTCCTTCTTTCAAATTTAGTGTGATTACATCTTGTGATTTTTGGTCTTCTTCATAATCAAACAATTTATCCATAATACTTTTCTCATTATCCATATCTTCACTGTTTTTATATAATATGACATAAGCAAAATCTGTAGCCTCATAGCAGGTTAATCTGAAACTGGCAGCCTTTATATCCTTACCTACTTCATAAATTCCAGCCCCCAGTACATTATTCCCTCCTTTAGCGGCAATCTCCTCATTTACTTTATCTTTAAGTAAAACCAGATCTTCCAAGCTCATAGACTGCAGATCCGGGGCAGCAAAATTCTCTGTTGCTGCAACAGTTGTTGCCATCATACAAATCGAAATGGTGCTAATCATAATGACTCTTATACTTTTTCTCATCACGTATTCCTCCAAATATATATGTAGTAATTTCAAATGATTCCATATCTTACTGTAAGATTATCGGTTAATAACAGTTCTGATAATGTCTGCAAACTTTGCATGGGAAGACTGCCGATCTGCGATAGCTTCTTCCAGGGTCTTTTTGCCATATACATCCTTCACCTGTTCCACTGTCCAAATGTCCCCGAACTCTTCCATTGTTTCAATAAAAGTGTTAATTTCTTTGTTTGTCATATTTTTATCATCCTTTCCACTTTGATATAAAAATCTGTGACTCATTTTTAGTGATTCCGGCTTCGTTCATTTTTCGTGATTTATATCAGCCAGTAAACTTCATCCCTCCCTTTGTTGAACATCCTCAGTATATATCACCCTTTTTCATATTTGGGTTTTTGATTGCAACATACCCTGTGGAACCGTATTCCAGTATCTACACACATTCCATGGTATTCGCCCATAAAAAAAGGGCATCGCCCAGTCATCAAATCAGATGATTGATCGATACCCTGTATCACTAAATTATTTACATCACAACCAATGAAAAGCTCTCGTAAAGCGGACTCTCAACATATCCGCCAAAGAAATATCCCACATAATCAGAGCTTGGTTTCCGATAATACTTTGGTTTCACGGTAGTATGATAATCTACATTCAATGACATGGCATTTTTCAGAGAAACTTTTGCCCCATTCTTAATCTTTTTAGATGTATATTTATCACCGTTTCTATAAGTAACAGTGATAGAATCAATCTTATAATTCTTCGTTGTCTGAATCTGAACTTTCACTTTGCCTTTTTTGGGAACCTTGTTATAAAGTAACATCCAATATCCGCTTGTAAGAGAAGTCAGATCTTTGGAACCCAGTTTAAATGTCTTAAAAACTGGCTCATGAGCTTTGAAGATCACTTTGCAGGACAAACGATAGCTCTTTCCATTCTGCTTAACTGTAAAAGAAAGCTTTGTGCTTTCGCCGTCTTTAACATCATACTTGAAATTCCGAATAGATTTCTGAGTCTGCACTACATCAATCGCATTCAGTCCCTTTGCTCTGGTCGCTGTATAGTTCTTATTGGATGACTTTACATTAGTAATGGTTGCATTTTTAGCAAGATTCTTAATAAAAATATAACCGTATCCGCCAATACGCTGCTGCGTATTGTTCATACATGCCCTGCAATACTGAAGTACCTGTGTTTTCGGGCAAACTGGCGCTTTTACTGCTGCTTCTGCCGATACCGGAACTGCCAGAATAACAAGAAGACAGGCCAGTAGGCTGCATAAAAACTTTTTCATCTTTTTCATTTTACTTTTCCTCCTGATTTTTCTTTTTACATTTGTGCTTTGATGCTGCTGCTTTCCTCCTTCACCCCTTTTCTGCCGTCCATAAATAATGGATTCTTTATCTCTATTATATCTCGCATCATTAATATGTCAATCCAAGATTTCCAACGCATTCATTTTACTTATTTTAGTCTCCATCAGTGTAAGAACAGCCTGACATTTCTCATCGTGCCTGCCAAAATGATATACTTCCGCCAGATGCCCCAGCAGATCCAGCTGCCTTCTGGCATAAGCAGTAATTTCCAGATGTTTCTCACAGATCCCAATCGATTGCAGTAATAGACCTGCTGCCTCATCAAACTGCCCCCATTCCAGGAAAATATTGGCTGCAATACTGAAATATTCATCGATTTTTGCCAATTCTGAAACACATATAATATCTGTTATTTCCGCTGCCTTCTCCAGATAACGCCTGGTTTTTTCTATATCCTCATCAAGATATGTATGGAACCATGCTAATGTTAAAGAATAGTTACGCACCTGCCTAGAATTTGTTTTTGCATAACTGTCCATCAGCTTTTTTATCTTTTTCAGAAGGAAACGTACCTGAGTCACAGATCCCGTCCCACTACGTATTAAAATACAAGCCTTACCAAGCATACAGTCGACCAGCAAAATACCTGCATCTTCTTCTCTGGAAAATCGAAAGATAGGAATGGCTTTATTTAAAGCATCCATGATCAATCCAACAAGTTTTTTTTCTTCGTCCGTAACTGCATAATATGCTCCATCCAGCAGCGTATCATAATACCCGTCCACAATACAGTAGTATCTGCCCCAGGCATATATGTTCCTACATCCTGTAAGTTTGGCCCGCACCTGACGAATGATCTTTCTTGCTTTCTCAAATTGTTTGCTTTCATATAGCACCTCAAGAAATCTTTCGCAGATGATCAAAAACTCCTTTTCATGGCCTTTATCACATAAAGTTAAAAATCCTTCTGAATTTTCCTGTATAAAGGCTTCATTTTCATAAGGGATATCCCTGAGCGTTACATATAAAAGCTTTTGATATGGAGTAGCTGCATAGATTTCTGATTCTCTTTTCATTTCTTCAAGAACACTCATAGCCAGATTTAAATATACCATCTTGCTTGTCTTTGTTTCTATTTTTCTGTAAAGGTAAGCAAGAATCTGAAATGCCCATTTCTTTGCTGCTTCGGAAAGCTTCCAATCAGAAACAAATTCCTGGATCACCGGATGCATAGTTAATACTGTATCCTCAATATAAAGCCAGCCCTGATGATACAGCACACGGATGCTTTCTTTATTTGTCATTTCCAGCATTGTGCACAGCTGATCAATAGGAATTCCCATTCTTCCAAAAAAAGAAAGAATTTTCAAAAGCGCCCTTTCAAAAGTCTTAAGACCTGTGGTTTCAAACAATCCTGCAAGCACCTGCTTGATCGTATTATGATACAGTATGCTGTCCTTCTGATAATCGATCTTTTCCGGTGCTATACAGGAAAAACCGTTTTTTCTAACAATTTCCGCTGATTTTTCTACTGACAGATGATATACCGGACTGCCGATCTGCTTTCCCAAAAGTTCCAGGATCAATGTATGTCCATGAACACAATCAATAATGTCCGCTGCGCTTTGCTGTTCTACTTCACTGAAAGAACGTCCTGCATTCTTTGCCAAAAGTGCCATAAGATCTTCTTGTTCACGAAGCGGTCCTACTTCCAATGCTTCATATCCTGCACAAAGAGCTTTGTCCCTGGTGATAAAAATCAAGTTCCATCCCAACTGCAGCAGCCTGGCAAAATCCTCCGTCTCTTCTCCGGTATAATTGTCGATCACAAGCACACACTTCTTATGGATCCCCAGTTCCCGCAAAAGACCAAGCTTTCTGTTAAAATATTCCCTGTCTGTTTCCTTTTCGTCCTTTCGGACGGAATTAAGCTGCACTGAATAATCATCAATGATCATTTTCTGAATAGATCCGGGATAATCAAGGTAAAGAACCGTATCCAGTTTTTCCTTGCACTTCTTTACACAATAACGTACTAGAGTGCTTTTCCCTATACCGCCCATTCCTACAACAAAAACTGCTTTCTTTTCCTGATCCAGCAATTTTTCTGTAATCCAGCAGGTTTCCTTGCTTCTGCCTTAAAAATAAAGCAGGATCACTGATCTTTGAACTCAATACATACAGGTCAGCTGTTTCTGCAAGTGACGCCAAACTCAGAAAGCCTTTCCACAACGGTTTCCATATTTGAAAACCGGTTCAGATAATAATCAGCAAGCGTATGGTGGAAAAAGTCTGTCAATCGAAAATAAAGAAAGGGTATCCTGATAATGATGTCCACATAGCCTGGATCTGGAAAAATCATATTCAGCACTGGACTCGCAGTCAAAAGCATTTGGCACCCGATGGAAGATCATGTAAAATAAAAGAGCTCCGATCCCATATACATCCGTGTGTCTGCCGATCTGCCGGTAATTTTCTGTCTCCTGCTCCAATGCAGCATATCCTCTGGTATATGAAATTTTATCATCCATATCATATCCTTCAGAAATAGAAACTACTGTATCAAAGTCAAACAGCTGGATCAATTCTGTAGTTTCCTCAAGAGTAAATATATTCCCAGGCTTTATATCCAGATAAAGAAAGCCCTTATTATGGATCTTTCTGATTGTATCTGCAACACTTTTTACTACTGCAATGCTATCCTTTACAGTTTCATAGCTTTCGTAAGACAATTCCTTTCCCTGGGAAAAAGCAGAAACAATATACAATGTGTTATTTGCCTCAAAAATATCGTATGTATTCACAGTCAGATTTGTCAGTCCATCCGTACAGAAAAACTCATTTCCAAGCTGATATGCACGGATCATTTTCTGTTTGCATTTTTCAAAAAGAACTTTCTCTGATTCAGGTACAAACAAATTTCCACTTTTTTCCCGTTTCAAGATACACTTAAAAGGATAGCATTCCTTAATGCGTACTTTCTTCCTGACTCCCAGACTGTCTCTGTAAAAAGCATTATAAACAATACTTGCACCCGCCACGGCCAAGCTCGCCCTGTGATGATGCATTCATATTTATCATTAAATCTAAGTACTGACGCTTTCTTCAGTGCAACTCTGGAATCCATTTATACACATCCCTGTCTTATTTTCTGTTACAATGATTTTACCACACAGAATCTGCTGTTCGGGTTTCTCACTGCAATCATGCCTCTGCTTCTTCTTTATCCAGGTAAACCTCTCTCCATAAAAAAGCGAAAGGCATTCCATTGGATACTCATCCTGTGCTGCAAACAAGAAAATCCAGTCATAGGGATTTCCCTCATATAAGTCAGGATACCTGGATTCTGACAGCACTTTTATTAATATCACACACAGATTTCCCTCCTACATCATTTGTCTCGGACCGGTATTCAAAATCTTTACATTTCAAAAACTTTTTTGTCCAGAAAGGTGTAAAATGCCAGTAAGATGATCGTCTTTCTTACAACTTCATCCGACTGCCATTCTCCTTTCATGATCCTTTCCAGCCCCTGCCTATCAGGAAAAGCATTTCTGGCAATGGGATGGATCAGGCTATTATTTTTGAGAATCGGCTTAAATGTCCGGTCTCCTTTCATTGCAAAAAGCCTGGAATCATCCTCCCAGTCAAAATCGATCATACCGAAAGATCTGCTGGTAAATATCCCATACAGAGCGCTGTTTGTATACTTTATATTTCTCCGGATATCGTCGGCATGCTTCTCTATATGCCATTCCCTTTTCTCCTGTAATCTTCTCCCACAGCTCTTTAATACAATCTCTCGCAGAAGCATTATTATATCCGAACTGTTCTTTATTGCTGCGCAGATAAGCAAGCAGCTCTTCCTGTGTCTGAAAACGGTTCAGTTCATGAATAATTGATGCTGTATACAAAATCTCCTCACCTGGAGAAATACTGTTTTTCCCACTTTCCGGTTCAGCCTTCCTGATCAATTCCTGTGCATCCCCATATTCCAAACCATGTCTGATACAATAATAGTAAACTGCCTCGGGAATACTATGGCAGTCAATCCCTCTTTGCAGATAAACTCTGCGAAAAAAATCCTCAGTCTCATTAAACGTTAAATGAAAAGCAAAGCAAAACTGAAAAGCAATTTCTCTTTTATCTGCCTGTGTATGGCTGCAATACCAGCTTTTAGGGCCACGGGTATCCAGCGGGATCCCTGCTTCATTAAATTTTGCTTTTAAAAATCTGATTTTTCCATCTATATCCGAAAGTTCCCCTGTATAACCATGATGTAAAATAAAATCATCCAAAGCCACATCAAAAGTTCTGAAGGACTGTACAACATGAATCAGTTTCTCTTTATAATCGCTATCCTCCGGCGAGATTTTCTGCCCCTGTCCTGCAAGGGATTGTGCATATTTGTCCATATACTTATCCTCTTCCTTCTCCATGTGAATATGTAATTGTTTAGCAGCTGTTTCGTACCTTCACAGTTATCTTCTGAATAGTTACATTGTTTACAATACAAATTCCTTTGCTCCCGTATCCTGAATATTTTAACCCTGCAATTTATCCCTTTCGTGTCCCAGATCATCAGGTAAACATGGAAATCCAGATCATCCTGGGCAGTAGTAAAGGGCTCTTCCCGCAATATATCCACCTGGATATTCCGATCTCTGATGCTCATATTCCTTTTTATTTGTTCAGCTTTTTCCAGCAATTCTTTTAGTTTTTTATCTGCCTCTGCCCCAAAAGAGCGGTCAGGATAAGTACCGGCCGCATGTTTTATTTTCTCTGTAAGAAGCCGTACCACTGCCTGATGCTTTCTTTTATGAAGCGCCCCTGCTACCATCCTGGCCATAGAAGGATAAGGCAAGCGCTTATACAACTTGAGAAGCCTGAGCAGGGAGGCATCCTGCGTTTCCTCTGACAGGTTATCCATCACTTTAAATGCAGCCTCTGATGGCATCCAGGGATTTTCTCGCGGAACAATGTATTGCTCCGGTACAGCCGGATAGCAGCAATAATTCAAAGGAGGGAATTCTGCCAGATGTGCCAGACAGATTTCTTCCTCTGTGCAGAATTCTTCTCCCAGATACTCCAGCTTATCCCTTATAATGGCAATCCTGTACTCCAGCTGCCTGAGATATTCATATCCCTTCACCCCAGAAATGCCCAATCTCTCCGTAATTATACAAATGTACTTCCAGTTCCAGCTTCCGGAAAAACAGGGTAACTACGTTTTTTCCCTGCCATACTGACAATACATATCCCTGATCTTCCCTACTCAGAGAATAATCCAGTTCTCCTTCATAGTCTTTCTGATATAAGCCAGTAATTCCTGCATTCACAAAAACAAGAAAGCTTTCCACTGCATCATTCATCAGATAAACCAGCCGCAGCCGATCTGTATTTTCATTTTCCGGAATCAGAAGCTCGAATTGCTGCTGTTCCAACAGATCCTGAAGCAATTCAATTGTATCCTTCATAAATATCGTCTTCTCCTTTTTTATGAGAAAATTCCCGTAGATTTACACAAGAATTCCTCGTCATAAAAGCGGCCAGCATTCAATTATGCCGACCGCCTTTAAGTCCATAACTGTTCAGGCTCTCCTCACATACTGCCTGCTAAACAGCTACATTAATTCATAAACTTCTTAAGTTCATCCAGGAAAGTACTTACATCCTTAAATTCTCTGTATACAGAAGCAAAACGCACATATGCCACTGCATCCAGATCCTTCAAATGTTCCATAACGATCTCACCGATCCTGGTACTGGAAATCTCCTTATCCTCTGTATTAAAAATGGAAGCCTCAATGGAATCCATCATAGCTTCTATCTTGCCAATAGGGATAGGCCGCTTATAGCAGGCACGTAATACCCCTCCCTGGATCTTGGCTCTGCTGTACTGCTCCCTGTTCTGATCCTTCTTGATCACAGTCAGCGGTATATTCTCCACCTTTTCATAGGTGGTGAATCTTCTGCCGCAGGAATCACAAAGGCGGCGGCGGCGAATGCCATTAATATCCTCTACAGGTCTGGAATCAACTACTCTGGTATTGTCCTGATTACAATATGGACATCTCACAGGTGCTCCCCCTCTCTCCTCTGATATGTAATTTTCCTTCGTTGTATACATATATTACGTACATCTTAAACAATAACACTTTTTTCTGTTCTTTCCTGAATTATACTTTATTTTCAAGAATTCTGTCAATATATATATCCGTAACTGATAATTAGGTTCATGAGGTTCATGATTAGATTCATAACCCTTTCATTTCTGCATATGTTGTAAGAAAAAGTGATTTTATATGCGTATCTGTGAATTAAAACAAAAAGAGATCATCAACACCTGTACCTGTAAAAGCCTGGGCTGTGCCACAGATGTGGAATTTGACTGCTGCTCCAGCCGGCTGACTGCACTTGTTGTGCCTGGTCCCTGCAGATTCTGTGTTTTTTTCGGTCATGAAAGCGAATATGTGATCCCCTGGGAATGTATCCGCCAGATTGGCGAAGACATTATCCTGGTGGAAATACAGGAAGACAAATGCCTGCGTAAACAGTAATTTCTTACTCTGCCTTGCCCTCTTTTGTCAAGGTCTTATATTTTTTATATTTTTTCGGAAAAAGTATATTTATCCTCCTTGGTGGAATCATCTGTAGTAACCAAAGACAATAAGGAGGATGCATAAATGGCACTTAACAAAGTAGAAATTTGCGGGGTCAATACAGCGAAGCTTCCGGTACTTACGTCAGAAGAAAAAGAAGAGCTTTTCCATCGGATCAAGGATGGGGATGCTGCTGCCAGAGAGCGTTACATCAAAGGCAACCTGCGCCTTGTACTCAGTGTGATCCGCAGATTCCAGAACAGCAACGAAAATCCTGATGATCTTTTTCAGATTGGCTGCATTGGTCTGATCAAAGCCATTGACAACTTTGACACCTCCCTGCAGGTAAAATTTTCCACTTATGCAGTGCCTATGATCATAGGGGAAATCCGCAGATATCTTCGTGATAACAACAGCATCCGGGTCAGCCGTTCCCTTCGTGATATTGCCTACAAGGCTATCTATGCCAAAGAAAATTATGTGAAGCAGAATTTGAAGGAGCCTACCATTACAGAAATTGCCAGAGAGATCGGAATAGATAAAGAAACCATTGTCTATGCGCTGGATGCCATCCAGAATCCGGTAAGCCTGTTCGAGCCTGTTTATACGGAAGGCGGAGATACCCTTTACGTTATGGATCAGATCAGTGATAAAAAAAATAAAGAAGAGCACTGGGTAGAAAATCTGGCTCTTCAGGAAGCCATGGATCGTCTGGGAACCAGAGAACGGCATATTATCAACCTTCGTTTTTTTGAAGGAAAAACCCAAATGGAGGTAGCTGAAGAAGTGGGCATTTCCCAGGCGCAGGTCAGCCGCCTGGAAAAAAGTGCCTTAAAAATAATGAAAAATTATTTAAGATAAGATATGCATTCCCAGGGTATCCGGGCCTGCAGTTTTACCATCTGTCGTGTATAAGGATGTATGAAGCAAAGCTCTCCTGCATGAAGCATCAGCCGCTTGGCCCCATCTTCTTTACCATAAATCTTATCGCCAAGCAGCGGATGTGCTGTTGCAGAAAAATGCACACGGATCTGGTGGGTGCGTCCTGTTTTCAGATGACAGCTTACACAAGAGACATATTCCTCTGAAAGCTTTTTCTCCCAGAGCAAGGAATATAAGGTTTCTGCAGGCAGCCCTTCCCCTTTTGGAAATACACACATCTGATTTTTACATCCTGGTTTCTTGCCTAAAGGTAAAGTAATCTGTCCTGATTCCTGTTCCATCCTGCCGTGCACAAGAGCATAATAAGTCTTTACCAGCTGCCCTTCCTGCCTTTGCTTCCAAAGTCTCTGGGCAGTTACAGGATCAAGGGCAAAAAGAACGATCCCGGAAGTATCCAGATCCAGTCTGCCGATCTGACGCACAGTAATATTTCTTCCTTTTTGAAGAAAATACCGGACCACCTGATTTCCCAGATGATCCGTATAATGTCCCCTGCCCTTGTGGCAGGCAAGCCCTGACGGTTTGTTCACTGCCAGCAGATATTCATCCTCATAAAGGATCTCCGGATCCGGAAAATCCGTTAATTCCATATTCTTTTCTTTCTCAAAGGTTCCTCCTGCAACAATCTCTCTTGCAGCTTCTTCTCTTGCAGCTTTTTCTCCGGCTGAAGCCTGTTCCAAACTATCTGCTTCCCTGAAATTCACTTCCAGAAGCTGCCCCGGCTTACCTGAATCTGTAACACGGCACTTTTCTCCATCCAGGCAGATCCCGGACGGCAGGAATTTCTGTCTGCTGATCTGCTTCTTTGTAAAGCCTGCTTCTTTTAAAAGCTGACCTGCACTTTTCCCGGCATCCCCTTCTGTAAGCACATAAGACCATCCGCTCAAAGGGTTTCTACCCCAAACAGGCGGCAGATCTCACCCAGCGGATCTGACTTTGTATCTGCTGCAGGCACATATGCCTTGAACTGCTTCCAGTAAAATCCTGCTACAGGCAGAAGATACAGGATATTACGCACATATTCGTCCAGAACAATTGCATCCTTCAATAATAACCGATAGCTTTGTGCACAAGGACCAAGAAGATAGATCCTGCCCTTTACTTTATTAAGCTTCTCTTTTACCGCTTCATCCGGAGCAAGATCTGCATTCACCAATATGCTTCCATCTTCCGGGTAAAGCATAAGCTTAACATCCATGCTGCTATTCTTATCTTTCACACTATCGCATACCAGGTATTTCCTGCCATCCATTTCTACCAGCTCTCCATTTGTCTGCTGCTGTTGGATCATTACAGGAAGAGGCCTTACCTTTCCCTGATTCTCCATTCCATAACCGCCTGTGCCTGGAATGACAGCCGGATAAAAGATCTGGTCAAATAAGGACAGGCCTTTGATCCATTTGCCTGAATCCTTTTCTTTTCATACAGGCAGAAAATCCAGATCCACCAGGATCTTTTCTTTTGCAGGGCAGGTCATTGCCATATAATACTGCTGATATCCCTGACTTCCCAGTACCAGGCAGATATCAAAGGTCTGGCTTCCCCAGATCCTCTGCCACTCCCGTTCCATCAGCAGATCCATATGTTCCTTCGCAGGAGCACAGCTTTTGTACACATCCGGATTCTTTTCCATGCATCGGTAAGGAAGTCCTCTTCGTCCATGGTCATACGGCCTCTGTACATTACCCGGGCAAGTGTATCATCTCCGGAAACAAAATCCCTGAATTCTTCTTCATCTGCTGTCCAGGAAGAAAGGACCACAGTATCCATATCTTTTTCCTGAATCTTCTGAAGCAACTGTCTGGTTATAAATTTATGTTCTCTGCTGTCCTTCCAGCTGGTAAGCACCAGAAGCTTTTTTCTCGCTCTTTCACGAAGAGACAGCACAGATACTTTCTGTGAGCCATCTTCTTTTCCAAGCAAAAGCTCTGTCAGTTCTCCTGCTGCATGTTCCGGATCCTGGCAGACCACCAGCTTTCCTTCATAAATCTGAGAAAGCCTGGTGTCCTCTTGAAGTCCTCTTAAGGCTGCCTTCTCGTCCTGTGCAAGAATATAATCTGCTTTTAATATTTCCCTTGTAAGCACAGATAGCCCTTCTACATCCATCCGGTTATCCTTTTCCCAAAGCTGGGAGCCTGCATAAAAATATTTCTGTCCTTTTCTTTTTACAAAAGCAACAGGAA
>NZ_JAYFUY010000062.1:0-34554 GCF_059933065.1 Blautia sp. HA3515
AGTTTATCTGGTGATCTCCCATCTGGCAGGGCTTTTAAGACTTCGGATTTCCTTACCTTGGTGCGTTTACCAGGAAGAATAAAGCCCAGGGAGTAGGGGATGGGATTTTAGGATACCATTTCGGCTTCGCAGGTACAGGCCTGTGTTTGCCAGCAGAAAAGAAAGAATCCGGCTGAAAAGGAGAAAACAGTAATGAAAATGGAAGAAAATAACAGGATTTCTCACAAACAGCTTTATTATCAGATCGTGCTTACGTTTACATCCCCGTTACTTCTGGGACTTTTTGGAAAAGGAAGACCTGCAGGGATCTGGGGAATCCTGGGTACGGCAGCAGTGGAGATCTTGTTGTTCCTTTATCTGGTATTTCTCATCCGGCTGGCACCCTTTTGCACAAATCTGAAAAAATATGCAGGGACAGGGGGAGGCATTGTGATCGCCTTGTTTTTGTCAGTATATGTGATCTTAACCTGCGGGTATCTGCTGCATATGCTTGCAGTGATCGTACCGGAGAGTCTGACAAACCAGATCAGCGGAAAATGGATCGCTTTTCTTGCGGTGTTAGTCTGTGCCATGGGAATCCATAAAGGGATGCAAAGACGGGGGCGTATGGCAGGAGCCAGTGGCGGCCTGTATTTGGCAGCAGTTATTTTGCTTATGGTACTGACCGCATTTCAGGGAAGGAAGGATTATCTTGTACAGATGATAGAGGATTCTGTTGCAGCAGGCCTGGAGTTTAAAGATGGATTTTATATTCAGTTGTGTGCCTTTTCAGGAATCGGTCTTCTGCCTTTTTCCCTGCCTTGCGTGGAAAAGCAGGGCAGCAGCGGAAAAGTCCTGGCCTGTGGGATATTGACCCTGGGCGGGATCCTTGTGGGAATGGAACTGCTTCTGCCCTCTGTTTTTGGATGGAACAGGGTTTTGCAGGAGGAATATCCGGTGCTGCCTCTTTTGGCAGGTGCCAATCTGCCGGGCAATGTGCTGGCAAGATTTGATGTGATCTGGATGGGAATCCTGGTGTATGGGCTTTTATTTTCTATAGGAAGCCTTCTTCATTACGGGGATCAGATCCTGAAAAATGCCAGGCTTGGAACCGGCAGATACTGGCTGGCAGGTGCTGCTTATGCTGTTTCCCTGACGAAAGTAAAGGGGCTTGGCATTGAGGGAGTTTTTGAACCCTATCTGGAGTATGTTTTCCTTCCAGGGCTTTTACTTCTGCAGATTTTTCTCATGGTGCGGAACCGGGGAAAATGGAAGAGAAAAGGTCTGGCAGCTGTGGGGATGGTTTTAAGTATATGCTTATTTGCAGGGGGATGCGGTGGTGTTGAACCTGAAAAAAGAATTTATCCGCTGGCCTTAGGCGTAGATCTGGATGAAAAAAAGAATTATGTTTTCACCTATGGGATGCCGGATATGATGCGGGCTACCGGACAGGATAAGGCAGGAGAGGAAGGCGTGGGCAGTCTGACTGTTTCAGGCAGCAGTTTTGATGAGATTGAACAGGCATATCTGCAGATCACAGGGAAAATATCTGGATCTGGGGCATTTGCAGATTCTGGTACTCGGAAATTCCATGCTGGAAAGGGAAAACTGGAGGCACCTGGCAGATTATCTGAGGCAGGAGCTTTATGTAGGGGAAAATATTTACGTATTTCAGGCGGAAAGCGGCCAGAAGGCTGTAAGCTGGAGATCCGGTACAGAAAGCTCTCTTGGAGAATGGGTGCAGGGGATCATGGAGAATACCCAGTGGGACAGAAGGCCTGACGGGATCACTTTGCGGGACATTTACTATGATTTTTATACAGGAAAAGAACTACAGAAGCTGCCGGTGATCCGTGTGGAAGGAGAGCAGATACGGGTGGATTTTCCAGGGCAGAATAAACAGGAAAAAACAGGGAATACTTAAAGGAAAGAAGCAGGAGGTACGCAAGGTGATAAGGTGGTTAAGGCGAAAAAGCACCCGGCTGTGTCTTTCCCTTCTGGCAGGTCTTCTGGCAGTGGGATTTACAGGAAATACAGCGGATATGGGAAATACACAAAAGCCTCACAGTATAGTGGCATGGTGGGGGCTTTTGTATCCTGATTTTTGCAGGATTCCGGCGGAAGAATGGAAAGAGGAGCAGGATGTGGAGGATACACAGCCGGAATATGTCTTTTGGATTGTGGAATTTATAAAGAATCTGTAAGCGTATCAGGGAAATAAATGTGGGGTTTTGTGGATATTCGTGACTTTTATGTTGGGATTATGGGATTTATATGGAAATTTATTACTTTTTATGTTGGGATTTATAGAATTTATATGGAATTTTATGACGATTTTATTGACATATATTTATATTTTCAATACAATTAAAATAATAATAATCACAAGAGGGGAGAGGAACAACATGAAAAATCGTTTGATATCACGAGTATGTTCCGTGCTTTTAACGGCTGCAATGCTGGTGACTTCTGCACCTGCATCTGTATTTGCAGAAAGCATAGGAGAAGAGGGCGTTTTCACGGATGTGGAAGCAGAAAATGACTTTGCAGAACCGGAAGTAGAGGATGCACAGGAGCCGGAAAGTGAAGTTGTGGAGGATGTGGCAGAGGAGCCGGAAGCAGAGGCAGATCAGCTCTTTGATTTTTCAGATGGAGCCACTGTCCAGGGGACAGATCCTGTCCTGGCTGATGGCCAGGTGGACGTAGACCAGGTAGCATCTGTGTCTATAGATATGCTTCATGCACAGACTGAATTTTATGAACATCTTACTGATCCCTGCAGGATCGTAGGTGCGGTACTGCATATTACTTACGGGGATGGTTTTACAACAACGCTCACATTTAACCAGTACAGCTCTACAGTTGAAGATAATGATAAGGGATATCAGTGGACCTATACTTATGAAAAAGATGGACAGCCGGTAAGTGGTATGCTGGCTGCAGGTACATATGACCTGGTTCTTACAGGCAAAGACATCCGTGGGAAGGGAAGACCGGATGTTACAGTGACAGAGGGGATCCGTTCGATCACCATAAAGCCCAGAAGTGAAGCACCAAAGCTTACTGTAGGTGATGAGAATCATGATATTGCAAGTCCGGCAGACGGAAGGGATTCCTGGTATCAGCTCACAGTTCCCAAAACAGGTATTTATGTTTTTGAACCAGTGGGGGATTATGTAGATGTGATAGAGGAGAATGGTGACAGTCTTACCGGAGTTGACCGGCTGTTTACACACCCTCATGAATTTACCAGCGTTGCTTATCCGATGACAGCGGGGAAAATATATTATGTGAACTTTAGAGGTAACATCAGCATTTGTGATGATGACGGGTATCATTCATCAAATACGGCTTCCCAGATGAAAATATATCAGATTCCGGGGATTTCGTCTGTTGAAGTAGATGATACAAATGTGCAGAAGGAATTTGTGGCGAACCAGGATGCTATTTCTTTTAGGGGCGCAAAGGTACATATAAATTATGATAACGGAACATCTTATGACCTTGAGTATTATAGTGGCAGTGTGTATGACAAATACGGAAATGATTTTTCAGAGTATATCATAACAGATGATGGTGTTTCTGGAGGCGAAGCTGAGCTGGAAGCAGGAAAATACAAAATATACTTTACCTGTAACGACCAGACCGTGGGTCAGCAGAACGGATACGATATCCGGGTGATCCCATTAAAGGAAGTGCGTACTTTACAGTCCGGTTCCAATTCAGATATAGAGGGTTGTTCAGGAAGGAACTACTGGTATCAGTTTACTCCCGAGGAAGACGGCACATACAAAATATATCCTATGTCCATCAACAGCTGGATCTATCCGGAAAAAGAAGATTCTTCCAGTTATAATAACAGTGATGCACTGGACTATGTTTCAGAGGATGATAATAAGGATACCGGTCTTGGTTGGACTTATGAGCTGAAAGCAGGAACCACTTATTATCTGAAATTTTCTGATCGTCTGTACACAGGTATTGATGAAAATGGCTATCATAAATATGCAAATAAGGCAGACCTGCAGATTAGACAGGTTCCCCATGTGCAGTCTGCAAGCACAACCTTGTATCGCACAGAACTTACAGAACGCTGGTCCAATACCTGGCAATCAGAAAGTGTTCTTCATGTTATATTCAGTGACGGAAACACAGAGAATCTGGATTTTGATGAAAGGACAGACTCTCTTGGAAATAAATACAGCAAATACTTCCAGGATATTTCGGATGAAGAGGGAGAAGAGTATGCGATAGGCGCTTTTTTGCACGCAGGTACTTACAAACTGATCGTAAAATGTAACGGCAAGCCCCTGCCCCTGGATAAAGAATATACCATTCATGTGAAGGCTTTGAGTGAACTTACAGAGCTTCATGAAGGGGAAAACAAGGATGTAAAATTCTATAAGACTACCAGTGACCAGAGATATGCATGGTACCGTTTTACAACAAAGGATGCAGGAAATTATGTGATCCATGGCAGCAAAGAGGTTTCTTCTGTAGTCCGTGAAGATTTTGGAAATGATTACACAGACATTGCTTGGGGAGAAACCAATGACGGAGATCGGGTTTATACCCTTGAAGGAAATAAAACCTATTACATAGGCCTTGGATATGGCTGGATGGACGTGTCCGAGACAGTACGTGATCTTACCATCACGAAGAAAGAGGATGCACCGGATGTTTCTTCTGCAAGCCTGGAGCTTGGCAGCATGGACTACACAGAAAGGCTGGATGCGGTTTATCTGAATGGTACATTGACTGTTCATTATGCAGACGATACAGAGAAAAAATTTACCTTTAACGGCAGAGATAACAGAGAAGCGGTTGATGAAGATTACGGATGTGTTTATACTTACAAACTGCAAAGATCTGATGTGGAAGACGGGGCAGAAGTGGCACCTGGGAACAGCCTGGAGGCAGGAACCTATAAGATCCTTATAAGCTGTAACGGAAAGCAGATTACAACCATGGATCAGACATACACCTTCCAGGTGAAAGCAGTTTCACAGCTTACAGAGCTTACGGTAGGGATCAATAATGGAGTGAACAGCCCTGCAGGTAAATGTTGTTGGTACAGATTTACAGCACCGGTATCCGGGAAATTCAATTTGGAGATTGATACAGAGGATGGGGATGCTGAATTTGGTAATGTCGGTGTTTACCAGTTGCTGGATGATTTTGAGGATCTGATCCGTCCGTCTATGAATGCAGACAGTTATAAAACCTACGATCTTGTACAGGGTACAACCTATTACATTGGTTTCAGTGGAAAGGTATTAATCGGCTATGACGACGAAGGCGATGACATGTACGCCAATGTTTTCAATCTGAAGCTTACATATGTAAAAGAAGTAAAAAAGGCTTCTGTAGAGTGGAAACTGGAAAACAAGATGGCAGCGTATGTAGATGTGTTCTATCTGCTTGGTACCTTACATGTTACATATCAGGATGACACAACAGAAGATGTGGAAATCCGCACCAGTGAGGATAATCGGGATACAGTGGGCAACAGCTACGAGCTGTATGCAGAAAAAGTCAGTGTGGATACAGATTCTTCTGCACGCTATCCGGCAGGAACTTATAAAGCAGTGATTTATGTTAATGACTTTGATCCGCTGACCATCGAAAATGAAGAAGACTGCATGATCCAGGTATTGCCTGTAGATCAGATGGTTCTTGGCACTTTAAAAATGGGCACCAACGAAAATATTAAAAATCCATTAGAGTATCGTAATGCCTGGTATACCTTCACACCGGATCACACAGGTGCTTATGTGTTTGATCCGGCACTGCGGCCGGTTATCTATGCTATGGAAGGCAAAAAGCCTGTAGCTCAGCGGGAAATAGCGAACACTTCCGATTGTACTGTAAGATATAACCTGACAGAGGGGATCACCTATTATGTTGGCTTTAACGGGGGATTTGTTGTAGGAATTGATCCGGATGACCAGCATTTGATCTGCACAGATATTGGAACTGTCAACATTCAGGAATATCAGTCAGAAGACCAAATATGGGATAAGATGGATGAAATCGACAGTACGCTGGAAGATATTTTGGAAAACATTGATGAAGATACAGAGGAATTAACAGAAGAGCAGAAGGAACGAATCAATGATTCTGTAAAAGACCTCATTTCCATTGACAATGAAGAACTGGCTTCCAGAGGCAACTTGAATAATGTTCTTCCAATATCAGAGAAGCTGGCAATAATGGCCAATGAGAATATTACAAACACTGTTACCGAGGTAACAGATAAGGTGGGCGAGATCCAGGTTACAGGAGCAGCGCTGACTGCTTTGGATGCTGCGTCTGCCGGAACCAGCCAGGATCAGGTACTGGCAGCCAAGCTGACAGTAAAGGAATCAGGTAATACTTACGGTTATACACCAGGTAACAGTCTGGTACTTAGTATTAAGCTGTCTGTAGTGGATACAAAAAATAATAACCAGGTAGTGGAAGGAAAAGAAAACATCCAGCCATCTGCACCAATCCGTGTAACAATGCCGATCCCAGGATGGAATGGATCCGGATAATATGAAGCTGATCCACGTACTGGGGGATGGTACGAGGGAAGAACTGCCATTTGATTATGATGAAGAGGACATGACCGTTACTTTCCTTATCAGTTCCCTTAGTGATTATATTTTTACTGAAGAAAATCAGGGCAGTGATATTTGTACAGCTCACGTACCAAATGAAAACGGATGGGTTACTGTAAAGGAGCCAACCTGTAAAGAGGCAGGTCTGAAAAAGACTACATGTATTAAGTGTAACACACCGGTAGAGGCAGTGATCCCTGCAACCGGAAATCACAGCTATACAATGGAAGTTGGCGGTAAAGCAGCTACCTGTAGTGAGAATGGTTACAAGACCCTCAAGTGTGCAACCTGTGAGGAGACAACTCAGACAGTGATTCCTGCAACCGGTAATCATCAGGCAGGAGAATGGACAGTGGTTCAGGAGGCAACTGCTCTTGTGGCAGGAAAGAAGGTACAGAAATGTACGGTATGCCAGAAAGAACTGAACGTACAGGAAATTCCTGCATTGCCCGCAACAATTACTATGTCTGTTGGTGCAAAGAAAACGGTGCCTCTGAAGGTAAAACAGTCTTACACTGTGAAAGTAAGTGGTCTGGCAAAGGGCGATAGTGTTGACCGCTTTGTCAGCAGCAAACCAAAGGTTGCAGCAGTAAGCAATAAAGGAAAGATCACAGGTAAGGCAGCCGGTACTGCAGTGATCACAGTGAAACTGAAAAGCGGATATTCTGTATGGTTCAAGGTGAAGGTACAGAAAAAGGCAGTAAAGACTACTGCTTTGACAGTTACAGATGCTGCTACAGGCAAGAAAGTTGCAAAGAGCGTAAAGCTTGGAAGAAACAAGAAGCTGAAGCTGCAGGCAGCAGTTGCACCTGTGACAAGTCTTCAGAGGGCAACATATACTTCCTCCAACAAGAAGGTTGCCCAGGCTGCTAAAAATGGCGTGATCACAGGTAAAAAGGCCGGTACAGCTGTGATCACAGTAAAAGCAGGGAATAAAACCTGTAAGATCAAAGTAACTGTTAAATAAGGTGCAGGGTTTTTCTGTTTACATGGGCAAGACTTTTCTGTTTACATGGGCAAGGCTTTTTCTGTTTACAAGGGCAGAGGCTGACTGTCTTGCACTTGGGCTGATTTGGTGGTAAAATGATTCAACAATCCTAAGATGCAGGGGACAGATTCTGCCCTGAATCCATGAGAACGGAGAATTAATAATGAAGATAGATAGAGATGCCCCTGTTGGAGTATTTGATTCCGGGATAGGCGGGTTGACTGTGGCAAGAGAAATCATGCGTAATCTTCCTTCGGAGAAAATCGTATATTTTGGTGATACAGCCAGAGTTCCATATGGAAGTAAATCAAAGGAGACGATCGTCAGATATTCCAGGCAGATCATCCATTTCCTTAAGGAACAGCAGGTAAAGGCTATTGTCATAGCCTGCAATACAGCCAGTGCCTTTGCTCTGGATACAGTAAAGGCAGAGCAGGATATACCGGTGCTTGGAGTGATCGAGGCCGGTGCCAAGGTAGCTGCATCAGTGACCAGGAATCACCGCATTGGTGTGATCGGCACAGAAGGCACCATTGGCAGTGGGATCCATGCAGAATATCTGAAAAAGCTGGATCCGAAGATCACAGTGATCGGCCGGCCCTGCCCGCTGTTTGTACCTTTGGCAGAAGAAGGCTGGACCCATGATCCTGTAACCACCCAGGTAGCCGAAAGGTATCTGGAGGATCTGAAAAAAGAGAATATTGATACACTGATCCTTGGCTGTACCCATTATCCATTGCTGAGATCCACCATCGCACAGGTGATGGGAGATGGTGTACGCCTTGTGAATCCTGCCTATGAGACAGCGTTGGAGCTGGGACGGCTTTTGAAAGAAAAAAATATGCTCAGTGCAGGAACAACCCAGGAGGATTTTCCTTATAGATTTTTCGTCAGCGATCTGGCAGACAAATTTACAGGATTTGCAAATTCCATCCTGCCCTATGATGTGTCTATGACAAAGAAGATCGACATAGAGAAATACTAAAAGGACCGGCACAAGAACAGGGACATAACAAAAACAGAGAATTATAACACAGGAGCAGGATGCATATCAAAAAGGTCAGTTCCGGTGTAATGCCCAAAGATATATCAGAAAAGGAAATGAACATAACATGGAAAAACAGGTGCTGGTGCATGTAAGCGGACTGCATATGATGGAAGGAGATGGACAGGAGGAACCGGTAGAGATCGTGGTTCCGGGGGAACACTATTTCCGCAATGGCAGCCATTATGTGCGTTATGAAGAAATGCTGGATGACAGCAATAAACCAACGGTAAATTATATCAAGATCTCCCCTAAGGGAATGGAGGTACGTAAGAAAGGCCTGGTGAATACTCATATGGTCTTTGAACAGGGAAAGAAGAATGTGGCTTTTTATACCACACCCTTTGGCACGCTGCAGATGGGGATCGCTGCTACGAATTTGGAATTTAAAGAAAAAGAAGGATGTCTGGATATGAAAGTGGACTATGCCCTGGAAATGAATGAGGGTTATGTGGCTGACTGCTGTCTTTCTATTCTGGTAGAAGAAAAGAACGATCATTTTGCTTTATAGAAGATGTTGAAGATCCTGGGTAATCCGGATCTCCCAATAAAAAACCTGTATATACAGCCTGGGAAGCAGGTCTGTGTATACAGGTTTTTGTATACGGTTTTAACTTGTTCAAAATGTCCACGCAGCGTGTAGGTATTTTGTATGGTGCCGAAATACGGCTTATTTCTTTTTCTTATTTTTCTTGCCGGTTGTATTGGTATTAGCTGCTGCAGCATTGGCTTTCTTTGCAGATTTGCCGGACTGCTTTGGCTGAGCCTGAACTTCCGGAGTCTTGTCTTTTTTGAAGCGGGCAAAAAAGCCTTTTTTCTTCTTGACTGGAGCCTCCAGAGTACCATGGATACCCTTAACACCTACAATATATAATCCGCTGACTTCTGCCTTGATCTCTTTCTTTACCGGGATCAGGTCAAAAACCTTTTCGTCTGCGATCAGGATAGAAATCTTCGGGCCGACTTTTGCTTTTACGATCGGCAGTTTGGAACGGCGCAGAAGCTTTGGGAGTCTGGTCAATGACCATCTGTGGAAGACCGGACTGCTTCAGCGGCAACCGTTTTTTGTCAATGACCAACATGGAAACCGTCTGTTTGGAAGCTTCGATCTGTGCCTGCTGCCTCCTCTTGCTTCTTCTGGGTCTTTTTTCCGAAAAAATACAAGCCGATCAACAAGCCTACCAGAACAACCAGAATGACAAGAAGGACGATAGTTACTGTACTCATATACGCATCCTCCTGTGTGTAATTTGTAATAATGCTCACGCAAAGTTTATTTTAACATTGTTTGAGGTAAAACGCAATTATTAAAATAAAATTAAAACGGAATAGGAATGTAGAATTTAGGGGAATAAACGGTTATAATAAAAAATACGATATTGGGAATCATACAGATAAGAAGAACTTTTTGGACGGATGCTTTTGTATCGTTCATGAAGAAGAAGGAGTATATTGAATGAGGGAGATGAAGCCGGGACAGGAGGACAGCAGGGAGATTAAGGACGAACTGCAGCTTCCTGAGGAAGAGAAGCCAGGATTCTGGGGAGACAGTTTGGCTGATTCCGGGAAACGGATACAGATGAGAAGGCTGAAGCGGCTTATTATGAAGCACGCAGACAGGAACGGCATGAGCGGATCCTGCTTCGCAGAAAGAGAAGAAAGAGGAACAGGATTCTTGGATCGGTTCTTGCTATATTGGTATTGTTTACCTGCGGAGGGATTCTATTCCGTAAGGATATCGGGAAGCAGTTTGTCAGGATCCGGACGGCTGTGATCAATGGAAGTAAGAAGACCGGTAATAAGAACAGTACAGATAAAGATATTGATGTGGCGGCAGTGACCGGGACTACACCTACACCAGAGGTGACAGAGGAAGCAACGCCCACGCCGGAAGTAACAGAGGAAGCAACGCCTACGCCGGAGGTAACAGAGGAAACAACGCCCACGCCGGAGATAACAGAGGAAGCAACGCCCACGCCGGAGGTGACAGAGGAAGCAACGCCCACGCCGGAGGTAACAGAAGAGGTTACACCAACCCCGGATCCAGCGGCAGCTGCAGAGGCAGAGCGGATCCAGCAGGTACTGGCCCAGGCAGAGAACTGTGCAGTTCAGTACGACTATGACCAGGCGCTCAGCATTCTTCAGAATGATGCTGCTTACGGAAGCAGCCCTGATATGCAGCAGGCTGCAGCTGGTTATCAGCAGACAAAGGATGCCTGTGTGGCATGGAGCCCTGAGCAGGTAACACATATCTTTTATCATTCTCTGATCGTAGATCCATCAAAGGCTTTTGATGGAGATTACAAACAGGGCGGTTACGACCAGGTCATGACCACTATGAGTGAGTTTAACCAGATCACCCAAACCATGTATGACAAAGGTTATGTGATGGTGAGCATTTATGACCTTGCCCAGATAGATGAGAATGGTGTGATGCAGGGAAAAGAGGTGTATCTGCCGGAAGGGAAAATCCCGTTTGTGCTTTCGCAGGATGATGTGTGTTATTATCATTCACAGGACGGGGATGGGATTGCCACAAAAACTGGTGGTAGATGGAGATGGCAGGGTTCGGAATGAATACGTGGAGGATGACGGGAGTATCTCTGTGGGGGATTATGATGTGGTTCCCCTGATCGACCGTTTTGTTGAAGCACATCCGGACTTTTCCTATCATGGAGCCAAGGGCATTGTTGCACTTACCGGATATAACGGGATCCTTGGATACCGTACAGATATCAGTTATCAGACCAGGCCGGATGACCTGAATGATGATAAGAAGGCCTGGCTGGATGCACATCCGGATTTTGATCTGGATACAGAGCGTGCAGGGGCAAAGGCAGTAGCAGATGCTATGAAAGCTGAGGGCTGGATCTTTGCCAGCCATACCTGGGGGCATAAGAATATGTCCAGTGTTTCCATGGAACGGCTTGTGACAGATACGCAGAATTTTAAGGAGAATGTGGATCCACTGATTGGCGGTACAGATATTATTATCTTTGCATTTGGCGCAGACATTAATGGTGGCGGCGATTATACCGGAGACGAGAAGTTTGAATATCTGAAGTCACAGGGCTACAATTATTACTGTAATGTGGACTCCAGCAGATATTTTGTACAGATCCTGGACGGTTATTTCCGTATGGGCCGCAGGAATGTGGATGGGTACAGGATGTACTACAATCCGGAGATGCTGTCAGATCTGTTTGACGCATCTGCTGTGTTTGATCCTTCAAGACCCACACCGGTACCGCCTATGGGCTGACACCTGGGGGTATCATGATAAAGATGGCATAAACAGGAGAAAGGAAGACTGAAATGAAACGAAAAACATGCGTGGCAGTACTTGCCATGTGCCTGATGCTGGCAGCTGGCTGTGGAAATAACGGAAGCAGCAATGCAGACAGCACAAAGACAGAGGACACCAAAACCGATACAGCACAGGATACAGATGGGAACAAGAGCAGTCAGGACTCAGACACCCGTCTGGTATCTGTAGATGATATAGATAAATATATTACACTGGGTGAATATAAGGGAATTGTCCTGACGAAAAGTAATGTGCAGGTTACAGATGAAGATGTGGACAACCGTGTTACAGAGAATCTGAAGAACAATATGAAGGAAGTTACCCAGAAGGGGGCTACTGTCCAGGACGGAGATGCAGTTACCATTAATTTTGTAGGCAAGAAAGACGGAGTGGCTTTTGAAGGCGGATCAGGGAACAATTATGATCTGACCATCGGAGATGGCACCATGATCCCAGGCTTTGAAGAAGGTATTATCGGTATGAAGAAAGGTGATACCAAGGATGTTGAAGTTACATTTCCGGAGAACTACAGACAGACAGATCTGGCAGGGCAGGATGCTGTATTCCAGATCACTTTGCAGAGCTTTCGGAGAGCGCCTGAGTTTACAGATGAGTGGGTGACTGATAATACCGATTATGCCAATATGGAAGAATACAAGGCAGGGGTGCGTACCCAGCTGGAGGCAGAGGCTGTAACAAATGCAGATCAGGCTTTGAAGACTCAGGCATGGTCACAGGTGTTTTCCAATTCTGAGATCAAGGAATATCCTCAGGCTGATATGGATGAGGCTTCTGCAGAGTACAAACGTCTGGTACAGAAGTATGCAGATCAGGCAGGGATGAAGCTGGAAGAGTTTGTAGAGTCTCAGGGACTGACTACCGAAGATTTTGACAGCCAGTGCCAGTATTATGCACAGCAGAAGGTAAAACAGAATCTGATCGTCCAGAAGATTATGGATGCCGAGGGCATTACGTTGGATGATGAGGAATGTCTGGCTATTCAGGATCAGATCCTGCAGCAGTCAGGTGCAGGAGATATGGCTGCATTGATCGATACTTACGGACAGGCAGCAGTGGATGAGACGATTGGACTTTTGCGTATCGAAGATTTCCTGGTAGCCAATGCCAACGTGGAGCAGGCCGAAGCAGCAAATACAGATGCGGCAAATACAGAGACAGCAGATACAGAAGCAGCGAATACAGATACAGCAAATACAGACACAGCAGATACAAATGCAACAGGTGCAGATGGTACGGAGGCTCAGTGATGATCATTCAGGGCGGTACGGTGTTCCAGGAGGACGGAAGCTTCCGCAGACAGGATGTGTATATTGAAGGACACAGGATCGTATCCGGTCAGGAGCAGCTGACAGACTGCACGGTGATCGATGCAAAGGGACTGCTTGTTTTGCCGGGACTGATAGATATCCATACCCATGGAGCCGACGGACACGATTATTCTGACGGAGATATGGAGGGACTGAAGGCTATCCTGAGATATGAAAGGCGGCACGGGATCACATCCTGCTGTCCAACATCCATGACATTGCCTGAAGATAGTCTGAAGGATATTTTTATCAACATCCGCAGTCTGGGAGAATACCGGGAAGGGGCAACCGTTCAGGGGATCAATATGGAGGGACCTTTTCTTGATCCTGTCAGGAAGGGCGCACATAAGGAAGGTTATATCCTAAAGCCAGATCCTGAACTGTTTGGCAGGCTGAATGGGTATTCCGGCGGACAGATCCGCATTATGACCCTTGCACCCAATGCAGAAGGGGCAATGGAGTTTATCCGGGAATTTCATGATCAGGTATGTATTTCCCTTGGACATACATCAGCAGATTATGATATAGCCAGGGCAGCCATGCAACAGGGAGCACATCATGTGACCCATCTGTTTAATGCTATGGAGCCTTTGGGACATAGGGCACCAGGGCTGATCGGTGCGGCCCTTGATGATCCTGAATGTATGGTAGAGCTTATCTGTGATGGGATACACGTACATCCCTCAGTAGTGAGAGCTGCATTTCATATGTTTGGCTCTGAGAGGATGATCCTGATCAGTGATTCCATGATGGCAGCCGGAATGGAAGACGGTACTTATCATCTGGGCGGCCAACTGGTACAGGTACAGAATAAAAAGGCACTTTTGCAGGACGGCACGATTGCCGGCTCTGCGACTAATCTTTTTGACTGTATGAAGAAGGCAGTATCTTTTGGGATTCCGCTGAAGGACGCTGTTTTTGCAGCAACCAGGAATCCGGCAAAGAGTATAGGGATCTATCACAGAACCGGATCAGTAACAATTGGAAAGGAAGCAGATCTTCTTCTGGTAACACCGGAATTGGATCTTATTCAGGTAATATGAGTATAGAAGTGGGATGTTAATCCTGCCATATGCGAATAATTATACAATCGGTTAATCATAGTTAAGAGTGGGGTTATTGGTGAAATGAACAGAAGAACAGCACGTGAGAGGATGCGCAGGAAAAAGCGCCAGATGAGACGAAGGAAGATCATCAGGCTTGCCACATATTTGGTGGCTATGGTTCTGGCAGTGGTATTTGTGGTAAGAGGGATCATTATTCCCATTGCCAACCGTATCAGTGGAAAGGATGAAAGCAAGTCAGTAGAGGTACAGGCCAATATATCAGCGGATCCGGATGCAGCCATCCGCCAGCCTTTAAAGGGGCAGCAAGATACGGCCAAGGTGGCATATGTGGCTCCCGGATGGCATGAAGATGAAAATGGCAAGTGGTATCAGAATGCGGATGGTACATATTATGCAGGAGGGCTTCAGGATATTTCCGGAACCAAATACTGCTTTAATGATAATGGTTATGTTCAGACCGGCTGGGTATCAAAAGGAATAAAGGATTACTATTTTAATGAAGATGGATCTTATGACCCCACTCAGAAGCGTAAATTACTTTGCCTTACTTTTGATGATGGGCCGGGACAGTATACAGATGATCTGTTGAACTGTCTGGAAGCGAACAATGCACATGCCACGTTTTTTATGCTTGGACAAAATGTGGCCAATTATCCGGAACAGGTACAGCATATCCTGAAAGCCGGATGTGAGATCGGAAGCCATTCTTATGATCATCCTAATCTTAAAAATCTGGATCTGGATTCTGTAAAGAAACAGTTTACCGATACAGATGACCTTCTGATCAAAGCCTGTGGCCAGGCGGCAACGGTGGCCAGGGCGCCTTATGGAGAATGGAATCAGGATATCATTGATACTGTTGGAAAGCCGTTTTTTACCCTGGAGTGTGGATTCCAGGGACTGGGATTATAAGGATGCAGACCTGGATTATAAGTCCGTTATGGAGGGGGATCTGTCTGATGGAAGTATCATTTTGATGCATGATATTCATCAGCCTACAGTAGAGGCTGCAAAGAGGATCATTCCGGAACTGGTGGCACAGGGCTATAAGCTGGTTACAGTAAGCGAGATGGCTCAGGCCAAAGGAGTGCACTCTGCAGATGGCATCCTATTCTGATTTCTGGCAAAGTTCTTTTGATAAGGGGATCATTGCCGGGCTTCTTCTGATGGAGGAGATACTTCTGGCGAAAGTACAGATGGAAATACTGACGGAAGTACAGATGGCAATACGGATGAAAGCGGCGAATAACTGGAATAGTCAGAAATAACAGATTTATGCATAAAATACAAGAATATGGGAGGGTATGTTGTCATTTAACATTGACGCATTGCCCTCCCATTGGTATAATATTGACTATGAGGCGGTTCTATAATATGACTTTTTTGAACAAAGTGCATAGATACAGACGGAAAAGGTATGGGATCGCCCAAATTACGATCCGGCAGATATTACAGAGCAGGAAAATGCCGGATGAGCGGACTTAAGAGCAGGAGGCATAAAACATTGAGCAAATGGTATGAAGAAGCAGTATTTTATCACATGTATCCAATCGGTATGACAGGTGCACCCAGGCAGAACACACAGGAGGAAGTGACACACTGTTTTCCGGAGCTTATGGAGTGGCTTCCGTATGTTCAGTCATTAGGCTGCACTGCGATTTATATAGGACCATTATTTGAGTCTACTTCCCATGGCTATGATACCAGAGACTATAAGCTGGTTGACCGCAGACTGGGAGACAATGAGGATTTTAAAGCTTTTGTTGCAAAAGCGCATGAGTTGGGAATCAAGATTGTTGTGGATGGCGTATTCAACCACACAGGCAGAGAATTTTTTGCATTTAAGGATATTCAGCAGAACAGGGAAAATTCCCCATACTGTTCCTGGTTTAAGGGGATCAATTTCGGATGGAATTCCCCGTATAATGACGGATTTGGCTATGAAGCATGGCGGAATTGTTTTGAACTGGTCAATCTGAATTACTGGGAGCCAAAGGTAAGGGAGTATATCCTTAGTGTGATCGGCTTCTGGATCGATGAATTTGATATTGATGGTATCCGTCTGGACTGTGCAGACTGTCTGGAATTTTCCTTTATGGAGGAGATGCGCCGTTATACCAATGAGAAAAAAGCGGATTTCTGGCTGATGGGTGAAGTGATCCATGGGGATTACAGCCGCTATGTAAGTGCAGATAAGCTGGACAGCGTAACCAATTATGAACTTCATAAGGGTCTTTATTCAGGGCATAATGATCACAATTATTTTGAGATCGCACATACCATCCGCAGGGAATTTGATGCTAACGGAGGCATTTACAAAGGACTGAAGCTGTATTCCTTTGTAGACAACCATGATGTGGACAGGATTGCTTCCAAGCTGAATGTACCAGGACATATTTATCCGGTACATACCCTGTTGTATACACTTCCAGGTATTCCATCCTTGTATTATGGCTCGGAATGGGGCATTCAGGGAAGAAAAGAGGGGGCAAACGATGATCCTCTTCGTCCAGCAGTAGATCTGAAGGAGGCCCTTGAGCATGTGCCGGATCCAAAGCTTCTTCAGTGGGTAAAAACACTGGGACGTATCCACAAGGAACAGCCTGCATTGTCTGAAGGACGGTATCAGGAGCTGCTTCTTACAAACAGACAGTATGCATTTGCAAGGATTCTGGGAGATGAAGGCGTGATCGTTGCTGTGAATAATGACGATAAAGACGCATACTTAAGCATCCGTGTTCCGATGCAGGGTAAGACATATACCAGTCTTCTGGACGGATCGATAATAAAAGAAGAAAACGGTGCCCTTCAGGTGAAGCTTGCACCTAATGAGAGCTTTTTGGCAGCTATGCGCTGACAGGTCAATAAATGTTTTCTAGGAGGTAATCTGTATGGGAGAGAAAATGCAGTTCACAGAGCTGGATCAGTATCTGTTTGGACAGGCAACGCATTATGATATTTACAAGAAGCTGGGAGCCCATCCGGTTTCTTATGGCAGACAGAAAGGCGTATATTTTGCTGTATGGGCGCCGAATGCACAATATGTATCCGTGATCGGCGAGTTTAATGACTGGGATACCCAGGCAAATCCCATGGAAAAAGCCGGACCTATTGGTGTTTTCCAGGTTTTTGTGCCTGGAGCCAGAGAGGGGCAGCTGTATAAGTTTTATATTGTGGGGATGCATGGCGAAGAGCTTTATAAGGCAGATCCATATGCAAATGCAGCCGAGATGCGTCCGGGAACTGCCTCCCGCATTACAGATATTTCCTCATATAAATGGAATGATGGTGTATGGATGAAGAACCGCCCCCGGTTTAACGAAAAAAAGGATGCAATGGCAATTTATGAGGTGCATCCCGGCTCCTGGATGAAGCATCCAAGCACTGAGGACAACAGAGAAGGCTTTTTCAATTACCGGGAATTTGGTGAGATGCTGGCCAAGTATGTAAAAGAAATGGGATATACCCATGTAGAACTGATGGGGATCGCAGAGCACCCGTTTGACGGCTCATGGGGGTATCAGGTTACTGGCTATTATGCACCTACTTCCAGATATGGCACGCCACAGGACTTTAAGTATATGATCGATTATCTTCATAGACAGAAGATCGGTGTGATCCTGGACTGGGTTCCGGCTCATTTCCCCAAGGATGCCCATGGACTGGCTAATTTTGACGGTACAGCAGTTTATGAGCATGAAGACCCAAGACAGGGGGAGCATCCGGACTGGGGCACTAAGATACTACAATTACGGACGTCCGGAGGTAAAGAACTTCCTGATCGCCAATGCACTTTTCTGGATCGAAGAATGCCATGTAGACGGCCTGCGTGTAGATGCAGTAGCGTCCATGCTTTATCTGGATTATGGCAAGAGTGACGGTCAGTGGGTAGCCAATAAGTACGGCGGCAATGAGAATCTGGAGGCGATTGAATTTTTTAAGCACCTGAATACGGTTGTCCTTGGAAGAAATCATGGGACTGTGATGATCGCCGAAGAGTCTACGGCATGGCCTAAGGTAACTGGCAAAGCAGAGGATGGCGGTCTTGGATTTTCCCTGAAATGGAACATGGGATGGATGAATGATTTCCTGGAATATATGAAGCTGGATCCTTATTTCCGCAAGGATAATCACAACAAGATGACCTTTGCCATTACATATGCTTACAGTGAGAAATATGTGCTGGTGCTTTCTCATGATGAGGTGGTTCATCTGAAATGCTCCATGCTCAGTAAGATGCCAGGTGAATTGGAGGACAAATTCAAAAACCTGAAAGTCGGATATACATTTATGATGGGGCATCCTGGTAAGAAGCTGCTGTTTATGGGACAGGATTTCGGACAGCTGCGGGAATGGAGTGAGGAGCGGGAGCTTGACTGGTTCCTCCTTCAGGAAAAGGAGCACCGGGATCTGCAGAGCTTTGTTAAGGATCTGCTGTATATTTACAGGAAGTATCCTGCCGCTCATGCCACGGATAGTGATCCTCAGGGATTTGAATGGATTAATGCAGACGATGCTTACAGAAGTATTTTCAGCTTTGTGCGCAAGTCGCCTACCAAGAGAAACAATCTTCTTTTTGTATGTAATTTTACACCGGTTGCAAGACCGGACTACCGGGTTGGCGTGCCAAGACTTAAGCAGTATACACAGCTTATGGATGAAAATGGAAGAACCTGGAAGAAGGTATTTGGCAGTGAAGCAGGAGTGCGACAACAGGCCATATTCGTTTGCGTATCCGCTGCCTGCATACGGGATCGCTGTTTTCCAGTATTAAGCGGAAAGGAGTTTGTCATATTCATGGCAAAACACCTCGCGGGATATTACCTGTGAACAGTAACTTTTACCGATCTTTTTTTCTGTATTAAGTGAACCTGCTCTTGCTTTTTAGGAAAAGTTAGGGTATAATGAGCGCGAAATAGATGTAGCTGTTAGAATACTGAACAGTTATATTAATCAGGAAAGCGTAGAGTTTGAAAGGAGATATTAGCATGAAAGTATCCAATATTAAAGACGTTGATAAATTTTTTGAAGTAGTTGACAGCTGTGCAGGTAAAGTTGAGCTTGTTACAGGCGAAGGCGACAGACTGAATCTGAAGTCCAAATTATCTCAGTATGTATCTCTGGCAAACATCTTCTCCAATGGCGAGATCCCGGAGCTTGAGATCGTAGCATACGAGAAAGAAGACATCGAGAAGCTGATGAACTTCATGATCAACGGCTGATTTAGAGCGAGCCGCTGTGAACCGTAAGGTAGTGTTTTATTTATTGCGAAGAGAGCATTTTCTTCGACTTAGATAAAAGAATATCAGGCTGACGTTTCTAAGAGATACAGATACTTTCCGGTGACTGCGAGGATATGGAGCAGTTACGTTTACAGTATTATGATCAGGGACGTCGGCCGTCGTTTTATGCATGAACCAGGGGGCGCAAGCGTTTCCTGGTCAAGTTGCGTTCATGGATCAAATCCAGAACAGAAAGGAAAATAAAATGGTAAAGATTGATATTGTTTCAGGATTTCTTGGAGCTGGAAAAACAACTCTTATCAAAAAGCTGTTGAAGGATGCATTTCAGGGCGAGCAGGTTGTTTTGATCGAGAATGAATTTGGCGAGATTGGCATTGACGGCGGTTTCCTGAAAGAAGCAGGGATTCAGATCCGTGAAATGAATTCCGGATGTATCTGCTGCTCTCTGGTCGGCGATTTTGGAGCATCCTTAAAGGAAGTTGTAGAGAAGTACCATCCGGACCGTATCCTGATCGAGCCATCCGGTGTTGGCAAGCTGTCTGATGTGATCAAGGCTGTACAGGGTGTGGAAAAAGAAGTTGACATAACACTAAATAGCTATACAACTGTTGTTGATGCAAAGAAATGCAAAATGTATATGAGAAATTTTCGGTGAGTTTTTCAACAACCAGGTAGAGTATGCCGGGGCTATCATTATGAGCCGTACAGATATTGTGGATGAAGAAAAAGCCACAAAGGCAATGGAGCTTTTAAGGGAGATTAATAGAGTGCTGCCATCAGACCACACCTATCGAGAAGCTGGAAGGTAAGAAGCTGCTGGAGGTTATGGAGCATCCTGTATCTCTGGAAGAAGAGCTTTTGAAAGAGGAGCATGAGCATCATCATCACCATGACCATGATGAAGAGTGTGGCTGCGGGCATGACCATGAACACGAGCATGACCATGAGCACCATCACCATGATCACGATGAAGAGTGCGGCTGTGGGCATGACCATGAGCATCATCATCATGACCATGATGAAGAGTGTGGCTGCGGACATGACCATGAACACGAGCATGACCATGAGCATCATCATCACCATGATCATGATGAGGAATGCAGCTGCGGCTGTGGACATGATCACCACCATGACCATCATCACCATCATGCAGATGAAGTATTTACAAGCTGGGGCCGTGAGACCATTAAGAAATACACCAGAGAAGCGCTGGAGAAAATGCTGGAAGCACTGTCCGCATCTGAGGAATATGGTATCATCCTTCGTGCAAAGGGAATGCTGCCTGCAGAAGATGGAACATGGATTTATTTTGACATGGTTCCGGAAGAAACAGAGATCCGTGAAGGTGCACCTGAATACACCGGTCGTCTCTGCGTGATCGGATCCAAGCTGAATGAAGAGAAACTGGCACAGCTTTTTGGATTGAATGCATAAGGCGGAGGATAGACCATGGATGAGATCAGGGTTCCTATATATTTGATCACAGGATTTCTGGAAAGCCGGTAAAACCACTTTTCGCAGATTTACCCTGGATCAGGACTATTTCCAGATCGATGGAAAAACACTTCTCATACTGATGGAAGAGGGCGAAAGAGGAATACGATACCAAAGCCCTTGCGAAAAATAATACAGTGGTAGAAGTGATCGAAAAAGAAGAGGATCTGACTACAGAGCGCCTGGAGGCAATGGAGATCATCCATCAGCCGGACAGAGTGATCATTGAATATAATGGTATGTGGCTGGTCAGCAAATTCTATGACATGAAGCTGCCCTTTGGCTGGGGTGTGGAGCAGCAGATCACCTGTGTGGACGGAAGTACGTTTCAGGTATATATGGCAAATATGAAGTCCATTTTTATGGACATGGTGAAATATACGGACATGGTAGTATTTAACCGGTGCAAGAGAGAAGATCCGCTGGCTAATTACCGGAGAAGCATTAAGGTTTCCAACCAGAGTGCAGAAGTGATCTTTGAAGATGAAGAAGGGGAGATCGATGATATTTTCGGGGATCAGATGCCCTTTGACGTAAATGCTCCTGTGATTGAGATTCCGCCTGAGGATTACGGTATCTGGTTTGTGGATGCAATGGATCATCCGGATACTTATGTTGGAAAAACTGTCCGGTTTAAGGGACGGGTTATGAAGCCCCGCGGAATGGGCAGCAAATTCTTTGTACCAGGAAGGATCGCCATGACCTGTTGTGCAGACGATACCACATTCCTTGGCTTTGTATGCAAAAGTGCATTTGCACCTAAGCTGAAAGAAAAGGAATGGGTGGAGGTTACTGCAAAAGTGGCTTTTGAAAGACGAATGGAATATCAGGGAGATGGCGTGGTTCTTTATGCAGAGAATGTTACGCCATGTGAGCCGCTGGAAGAAGAAATGGTATATTTTAATTAGATAGCATGAGGACAATATGTATTTAATAGTTGGTTTGGGAAATCCAGGAAGACAGTACGAGGCAACCAGGCATAATATGGGGTTTGACACAGTTGACTGTCTGATCGAAAAGCATAATGTACCGCAGGGCGGCGTAAAATTTAATGCAATGTATGGAAAAGGGATCATAGGCGGAGACAAGGCCATTTTGATGAAGCCTCTTTCCTTTATGAATCTTAGCGGAGGCCCTGTCCGTGACATGGTGAATTTTTTCAAGATCGATCCTGAAAAGGAGTTGATCGTGATCAGCGATGATATTGATCTGGAGCCGGGGCAGCTGCGAATCCGTAAGCAGGGCAGCGCAGGCGGTCATAATGGATTAAAAGACATTATCCAGAAGCTGGGCACTCAGAATTTTGTCAGGATCAAAATCGGCGTAGGTGCTAAGCCCCAAGGCTGGGATCTGGCGGATCATGTGCTGTCCAGATTCCCGGACAGTGAACGTAAGCTGGTGGATGAAGCGATCCGGGAGGCGGCAGACGCTGTTGAAAAAATTATTGCACAGGGACCGGATGCGGCCATGAATGAATATAATCGGAAAAAGAAAATATGAAAACATTTATTCAACCTTTACACAATCTTGCAGAGTTTGAAGAAATACAGAAATCTATAAAAAATAACAAAGGGGTGTTGCTGTTGACCGGCTGCACCCTTTCTCAAAAAGCGAATATGATCCACGGACTGTCTGACATGTTCCGGCGTCGTCTGGTGATCTGTGAAGACTGAAAAAAGAGCAAAGGAACTATATGAGGACACACGTTTTTATGATAAAACAGTGTTGTATTATCCGGCCAAGGATCTGCTTTTTTTTCAGGCGGACATTCACGGAAACCTTCTGATCCGTCAGCGGATGCAGGTGATCCAGGCGCTTCTTGAGAGGGAAGAGGTTACGGTTTTTACCAGCATTGACGGCTGCATGGATTATCTGATGCCCCTGGATAAAATACAGAATCGGGTGCTTCATTTTTATAATGACAGTGTGATCGATATGGAGCAGCTGAAAAAATCCCTGGTAGAGCTGGGATATGAGCGTGTAGGACAGGTGGAGATGCCGGGACAGTTTTCAGTCCGTGGAGGCATTGTGGATATTTATTCGCTGACAGAAGAAAATCCATGGCGTATAGAGCTATGGGGAGATGAAGTGGATTCTATCCGCAGCTTTGATGCAGAAAGCCAGCGGTCTTTGGATAACCTGGAAGAAATCATGATCTATCCGGCAGCAGAGAAAACGCTGGACAAAGGCATGGTATCTTTTCTGGATTACTTCCCGGAAGAGGAAACTTTGATTTTCCTGGATGAGCCTAACCGGCTGACAGAAAACGGCCAGGCTGTGGAAGAGGAATATCAGCAGAGCCTGATGCACAGGGAGGAAAAGGGGAACAGAAGCTTCCGGGACAGTGGCTGTGCAGGTTTGAGGATGTAAAGAAAAACCTGAACAAAAGAAACTGTATCGCCCTATGTGCTTTGGAACCAAACCTGGAAGGCTGGAAATTTACGGATAACTTCGGGCTGACGGTTCAATCTGTAAATTCCTACAACAGCAGCTTTGAGCTCCTTGTAAAAGACCTTTTTAAATATAAAAAGCAGGGATATCAGATCGCTTTATTATCCGGCTCACGTACCAGGGCAGAAAGGCTGGCAAAGGATCTGCAGGCAGAAGGCCTGAATGCTTTTTACAGTCAGGATTATGACCGGGTGATCCAGCCGGGAGAGATCATGGTGCTGTATGGCCATGCAAGCAGAGGCTTTGAATATCCTCTGGTAAAATTTGCAGTGATGACGGAGACGGACATCTTTGGCCAGGAGCAGAAAAAAAAGAAAAAACGAAAAAAATATAATGGCAATCATATCCAGGATTTTTCCGAGCTTTCCATTGGAGATTATGTAGTCCATGAAAAGCATGGATTGGGGATCTACCGTGGGATTGAGAAGGTAGAAGTGGATAAGATCGTCAAGGACTATATAAAGATTGAGTACAGAGACGGAAGCAACCTGTACATTCTGGCTACTCAGCTGGATGCCCTGCAGAAATACACTGGTGCAGATGCAGACAGGAAGCCTAAGCTGAATAAGCTGGGAACACAGGAATGGCAACCGTACCAAAACAAAGGTACGGGGAGCCGTAAAGAATATTGCAAAAGAGCTGGTGGAGCTGTATGCCGCCAGGCAGGAAAAGGAAGGGTACGTATGTGGCCCGGATACTGTATGGCAAAGGGAATTTGAGGAAATGTTTCCCTATGAGGAAACGGACGATCAGCTGATGGCCATTGAAGATACTAAGAAAGATATGGAAAGCACCAAGATCATGGATCGCCTTGTATGTGGCGATGTAGGGTATGGAAAAACGGAGATTGCCCTGCGTGCGGCCTTTAAGGCTGTACAGGAAAGCCGTCAGGTGGTGTATCTGGTTCCTACTACAATCCTGGCTCAGCAGCATTACAATACTTTTGTACAAAGGATGAAAGAATTTCCTGTACGTGTGGATCTGTTGTGCCGGTTCCGCACGCCTGCCCAGCAGAAGAAAACACTGGATGATCTGAAAAAGGGACAGGTGGATATTGTGATAGGTACCCACAGAGTCCTTTCTAAGGATGTGAAATTTAAAAACCTTGGTCTTCTGATCATTGATGAGGAGCAGCGCTTCGGGGTTGCACATAAAGAGCGGATCAAGCAGATGAAGAAGGATGTGGATGTGCTGACACTTACCGCCACACCTATTCCAAGAACCCTTCATATGAGTTTGATCGGGATCAGGGATATGAGTGTGCTGGAAGAACCGCCCATGGATCGTATGCCTATCCAGACATATGTGATGGAGTATGATGAAGAGACTGTCCGGGAAGCCATCAAAAGAGAGCTGCGCCGTGGCGGACAGGTTTATTATGTATATAATCGGGTGACAGATATTGATGAAGTAGCTGCCAGGATCGGAAAGCTTGTTCCGGATGCCAGGGTGGATTTTGCCCATGGACAAATGAGCGAGCGGGAATTGGAACGGGTGATGTATGGTTTTATAAGCGGTGAGATCGATGTACTGGTTTCCACTACGATCATTGAAACAGGACTGGATATTTCCAATGTGAATACGATGATCATTCATGACTCAGATAAGTATGGGCTTTCTCAGCTTTATCAGCTGCGGGGGCGTATTGGCCGCTCCAACCGGACGGCATATGCATTTCTGATGTACAGGCAGAACCGTATGCTGAAAGAAACAGCAGAAAAAAGATTGTCTGCTATAAGGGAGTTTACAGACCTGGGAAGTGGGTTCAAGATCGCCATGCGGGATCTGGAGATCCGCGGAGCAGGGAACCTTCTTGGAGCACAGCAGCATGGCCATATGAATGCAGTAGGTTATGATCTGTACTGCAAGATGCTTAGTGAAGCAGTCAAAGAGGCTAAGGGCATTCAGACGATGGATGATTTTGAAACAACCATAGACCTTGTAATGGATGCATTTATCCCGGATACGTATATATCCAATGAGTTTCAGAAGCTGGATATTTACAAACGGATCGCAGGGATAGAGTCTCAGCAGGATTATGATGAAATGCTGGAAGAGCTGATCGACCGTTTCGGGGAACCGCCAAAAGCAGTATTAAACCTTCTGGCCATTGCCAGACTGAAGGCACTGGCACATCAGGCATATGTTACGGAGATCAAACAGACATCCAGGGAGTGCAGGATCACCTTATATGAAAATGCAAAGATTAATCCGGCAGGGATTCCGCCGCTTATGGAGAAATACAGACGGTCCCTGCAGTTTAAAAATGATCAGACTCCTAAATTCCTGTTTGCACCTGTAGGACCTGTGGTTCCTGCACTTACCCGGGTTTGCAGAGGAATTGCTGGAACTGGTGGAATAAGGGGAACAACCAAGCACAGGCGGTCCCAGACCTTTTAACCCTGGTATCATCAAAATTCACACAAAAATAGTTGCCTGATGAGGAAAAACAGGATATACTATAAAAAGTGTAACCTGTGATACAGGTGCGTCAGATTGGAGGAAGATATGAAGGATTTATTGAAAAGAACAACCATCGCAGCCCTGGCCGGAGTGCTGGCAGCAGGGATGTTTACAGGCTGCGGTGAGAAAAAAGTAGATGGAACAAAGACAGTTGCTACTGTAGATGGTACAGATGTGCCGATGGGTGTATTTAGTCTTTTTGCAAGAGAGCAGCAGGCACAGACCATTGCTATGTATCAGCAGTTTATGGGTGGCAGTGCTTCCAATATCTGGAGCGGTGTGGCAGATAAGGATACAGGAGAGACTTATGGAGAGAGCGCTGTAAAGAGTGCCCTGAAGCAGGTAGAGCTTCTGTACGTAATGAAAGAGAAGGCTGCAGATTACGATGTGGAGATCACAGAGGATGAGCAGAAGGCCATTGAGGACGCAGCGGCTGCCTTTATGAAGGATAATGATGAGGATACGATCAAGGAGCTTTCTGTTACAGAGGATCAGGTGAAGACTTTGCTTGAACTTGAGACTTATCAGAAGAAGATGCAGGATCCTATCAAGAAGGAAGGCAATATTGAGGTTTCAGAGGATGATGCACAGCAGTCAGCTTTTACCTATGTTAATATTTCCCTGTCCGGAGATGATCTGACAGATGATGATATTGCTAAGAGAAAAGAGCAGGCTCAGGAGATCCTTGATAAGGTGAAAGAGGATCCGACAGCAGATATGAAAGAGATCGCTAAGGGCGTAGATGACAGCTATACCGCATTAAATGGCACATTTACTACCAAAGAATCTGATGATGAGGATTTCCAGTCTACTGCATATCCGGATGAAGTGCTCACTGCACTTCGTACCCTGAAAGAGGGCGAAGTTTATGACTCTCTTGTAGAGACAGATACAGCTGCTTATATCCTTAGACTGGATTCTGAGAAGGATGAGGATGCTACCGCTTCCAAGGTTAAATCCGTAACCACTACAAAAGAGAATAAATATTATTCTGAAACTACCGAGAAGTGGCTGGATGATGCGAAGGTCACAGAGGATGAGAAGGTTCTTAAGACTCTTACATTCTCAGATAATCATACTTTCACCATCAAAGCTACCACATCAGATGCAGCAGGTGACAGTACAGAAGAGACTTCAGAGGAGGCCGAGGTAACACCTACAGAAGAGGCAGCAGATGAGGCCGAGGTAACACCTACAGAAGAAGCAGCAGATGAGGCCGAGGTAACACCTACAGAAGAAGCTGCAGAGGAGGCCGAGGTGACACCTACAGAAGAGGCAGCAGAGGAGACTGAGGTAACACCTACAGAGGAAGCTGCAGACGATACAGAAGAATAATAGACATATCAGACCAAATAAAAATGGGTACGTGGCACAGATCAGTGCTGCGTACCCATTTTTTATATGCTCGACTTGAATTTCAAATCAGCTGGAAGTGTTTCATTGCATTCCAGATCCCATTGTCTGTAATATCTGTGGTGCGGTAAGTACAGAAAGGAAAGATCTCAGGCATGGAGTTGCCCATGGCAATGCTAGTGCCTGCATATTTTAACATAGCCAGGTCATTGGTACTGTCACCAAAAGCAAAGCTGTCTTCCAGGGACATGCCAAGATGATCCAACAGGAACTGGATGCCGGTAGCTTTCGTATACCTGGCGAGAGTAACTTCCCATACATCATTCCCATGATCAAAACAGATCATGTTATTTTCCCTGGCATATTTTTCAAAGCCTGCCCGGTCAGAGTCTGGCCCAATGGATACCAGATATTTGTCAAAGGTATAAGTGGCAGCCTTTTCTCCTGTGTATTCAGCTATGTTCTCTGTAGGTGCCATTTTCTGGATCATAGGGAAAACTGGATGATGATGCGGTTCACCATCATATAAAATTGCATCACACCGTTCAAAATAAGTGGGAATATGGAACAGGCGAAGCTTTTCCACAATATCCACGCACTGGTCATGGGGGATGGTTTGTGAGAAAATCAGCTGGTCATTCATGTAAATCTGAGTACCGCAGCCACATACATAACCGTCAAAGCCCAGGGTCAGCAGATCTTTAGGGATGATCACACGGGTGCGGCCGGTATTGATAAAGCACAGATGGCCATTCTTTCTGGCCTGGGTAATGGCCTGGACAGTGCTTTCGGGAACGGTACAGGGTGGTGCTGTGACAAGAGTGCCGTCAATATCAAAAAACAGGATCTTTCTATTCATCGTCTACCTCATTATCCGGATATTCTGTGTCTTCGGAAAGATTGCCCATATGTACACAGATGCCATTGACTTCGATCTCGCCTTCCATAGGGATCACCAGACATTTTCGACCGTCAATTACTTTGGTTTCAATTAATTCTGCACGCTCAGGATCGATCTTTACCACTACATCCGGTGTTTTAACTTCAAATTTGCGGGGGTTGGCAATATTGGAGGCCATCAGGGAAGGCGCATCTCCTGCCACAAGTTCATACTGCTGGTCAAAGGTATCCAGCTTTTCTTCTGCCACGCCGCAGTCCTCCAGAAGCCGCTTCACTTCCGGCTTTGTGAGCACTACCGGTTCAGGCTCATCTTTCTGTGCTTCGATCAGTTCATTCAGCTTTTCATGGATACTGATCACAGTGTTGTAGTCACAGTCATCTCCAAGGGTTTCTTCTACAAGCATGTTAAAGGAATCCCGCTGCCCACCGGCAGACATGGGAGCTGTGCAGCCCAGAACCTGATCAATAAACAGATCATGAAGTGCTTCTGCATTTTTGGAATAGTATAAAAGTCCGTGAATGTCTGTGCTCCGGTCATTAAATACAGGGAAAAGAAAACCGGATTCCGGCATTTCTACGATCCAGTCACGGATACGGTCTTCAATAAGATTTGTCTCTGCATTATAACAAAGTCCTGCCTTAGACAGCTTAACCGGGCAGATGCTGCAAAGAAGATGCTCATAGATCTCGTCAGATGCATCAAACATGTCAAGACCGTCAGAAGATTTGCCTGGAATATCATATACTGCATGGACAAGGATAATATAATAATTCTCCGGATAATCGTAATTCTCAATGATCCGGTCATAGAACTGCTGGATCAGTTCATCGTCAGTCAGACGGCTGGCTCTAAGACGCATAAGAAATTCCTGGGTTCCTCCATCTGCTTCCTGATTCGTTGGAAATTCCATGTTCAGCAGGTTTTTGCCAAGGGTACCGGACAGGGTTTTCTTGAAAATCTCAAAATATTTGAACATTTCTTCCTCAGAAAGGGAGAGGAAGGCTTCTTTTAATTCGGTTTTCTTGTTCTTGTCGCCATCCACATAACAGCCGCAGATCCTTGTAATGGAACAATTGGCTGGTGAAAACTGTTTTTTGATCTCGGAAATTTCTTTTTTGTTCATGGTTGATCCTCCTCGTCTGCTCATTATATCGCAAATTCTTTTGACGGGCAAGAAAACAAAAAATCATAGATTTCTTTTGATAAATAAGAAAAACAATGCAGATAGTGGTAATACTGCACAAAAACAAATACTAAAAACTGTTAAAAATAATCAAATACGTTAAGAAATTTATAGATAGACAAAAAAATATTATATTTATTTCCTAAACAAGGATTGCTAAAATATAAAACATCAAGAGCGGTACGAACCGCAATAAAAGGAGGACGTTTTCAATGAAGAGAAAAGTACTTGCCAGCTTACTTTGTGTAGCAATGGGAGTAACAATGATCGGATCAACAGCTGTATTTGCAGAGGACACAGCTGAGGAAACTACAGATGAGGCAGCAACAGAGGAAGATGCTGAGGCTGAGGATGCTGACGCAGAAGAAGCTGCAGATGATACAGCAGAGGCAGCAAGTGATTTTCCTTGAAAAACCGGATATGGAAGGCGTTGACGTTGATAACGCTAAGATCGGTATCAGTATTTACCAGTTCACAGATAACTTCATGACACTGTATCGTACAGAGTTAGTTCGTTACCTTACCGAAGACCTTGGATTCAATCCTGACAACATCGTAGTACAGGATGGTAAGAATGACCAGGCAGAGCAGACAAACCAGATCAACAACTTCATCACAGATCAGGTTGATGTTATGATCCTGAACCTTGTTCAGTCTTCTTCCGCTCCTCAGGTAACAGATATGTGCAACGAAGCAGGTATCCCTGTAGTATATATCAACCGTCAGCCAGATGAGACAGAGTCTGACAGATGGGCTTCTGACGGAATCAAAGCTACATACATCGGTGCAGATGCTAGACAGTCCGGTACATTCCAGGGCGAAGAGATCCTTGAGACAGAGAACAAAGGTGATATCAATGGCGACGGCAAAGTTTCCTATATCATGGTTCAGGGTGATCCAGAGAACATCGATGCTCAGTACAGAACAGAGTACTCCATCAAAGCTCTTACAGATGCTGGTGTAGAAGTTGATGAGCTTCTTCTTCAGAGAGGTGACTGGGATCAGGCTAAAGGACAGCAGATCGTACAGGATGCTCTTACACAGTACGGCGATGATGTAGAAGTTGTATTCTGCAACAACGATGCTATGGCACTTGGTGCTCTTCAGGCTATCCAGGCAGCTGGCAGAACAATTGGTGAGGATATCTACCTTGTAGGTGTTGATGCTCTTACAGATGCTGTTCAGAATATCGTTGATGGCAACTTCACAGGTACAGTATTCAACGATTACTTCGGCCAGGCTCAGGGTGCTGCTAACCTTGCAGTTAAATTCCTCAAAGGTGAGGAAGTTGCTCCTGTAAACATGGTTGACTATGTAAAAGTTACAGCTGACAACGCACAGGAAATTCTTGACAAAATCAAATAATTCAGATCCGCATTGACAGTTGACTGAACATTTCGGGTGTGTCTGAAGGACACACCCGATTTTATGAACAGGATGTGACTATTCAGTGGCTGATATGCCAAAGATACTGAACAGTTACAACAGGGATTATGATTACAATGGCTGTTCGGCCAATATCCAGGAAAGGAGAGAGTGGGATGGCAGAATATAGATTGGAGATGCGCGGTGTAAGCAAAAGCTTCCCGGGTGTCAAAGCGCTGGACAAGATAAATCTTAAGGTTCGGCCGGGAACCGTCCACGCCCTTATGGGAGAGAACGGCGCAGGTAAGTCTACACTGATGAAATGCCTGTTTGGTATCTACCATATGGATGAAGGAGAAGTTTATGTAGACGGTAAGAAGGTCGACATTAACAATCCGGATGAAGCATTACATAACGGACTGGCAATGGTTCATCAGGAGCTGCAGCCTGTTCCGGAGCGGACAATCGCTGAGAATATGTATCTTGGCCGTTTTCCGACTAAGAAAGTGGGACCACTTCAGGTGATCGACCACAAAACAATGAATGAAGAGGCAAAGAAATGGCTTGATAATGTTAAGATGCCTTTTGACCCAAAGAAGAGACTTGGGAATTTATCCATTTCACAGATGCAGTCTGTTGAGATTGCAAAGGCAGTTTCACAGGAAGCAAAATTGATCATTCTTGATGAGCCCACCTCATCTCTGACAGATAATGAGGTAGAAGCTCTTTTCCGTATTGTACGTGATTTACGTGACAGAGGCGTGTCCTTTGTATTTATTTCCCATAAGATGGCAGAGCTTCGTAAGATCTCTGATGACATTACCATCATGCGAGACGGTACTTATGTTGGTACATGGGAAATGAAAAACATCAGCGATGATGATATTGTTAAAAACATGGTAGGCCGTGAGCTTACAAATATTTATCCTCCCCTTGATAACACACCGGGAGATGTACTTCTTGAAGTGGACAATTTTACCAGCATTCACAGCAATTCTTTCAAGAACTGTTCCTTTAAGCTGAGAAAAGGTGAGATCCTTGGATTCGGCGGTCTGGTTGGAGCACAGCGTACAGAGCTGATGGAGGCCATCTTTGGTATCCGCCATACTATTAGCGGCGAAGTAAAGCTGAATGGAAAGCCACTGAATATCAAAAGTCCGAAAGATGCCATCCGCAATGGTATCGGTATGATCACAGAGGACCGTCGTGGAAGTGGTATTCTTGGATGTTTGTCTATTGCAGATAATATTTCTATTGCATCCCTTGACCATTATGTAGAGGGCTGCGTGAAGTTGAACAATGGAAAGATTGAAAAGCTGGTTCAGGATAATATTGGAAAATTAAGTATCAAAACACCAAGCAGCAAGACATTGATCCAGTCTCTGTCAGGTGGTAATCAGCAGAAGGTTATTATTTCCAGATGGCTGGCAAATGACCCATACTGATTATGGATGAGCCTACCCGAGGAATCGATGTAGGAGCAAAATATGAGATCTATCAGATTATGATCAGTCTTGCAAAGCAGGGAAAAGGTATTATTATGATCTCCTCTGAGATGCCTGAGCTGATCGGTGTATCCAACCGTATCATGGTAATGTGTAACGGTAAGATTACCGGAGAGGTTTGCGGTGATGAGGCAACTCAGGAAAACATCATGTATTTCGCAACACAGTTCTAAGCGAAGGAGGATAATAAAATGGATAAGACAAAAAAGTTTGATCTTAAAAAAGTTTTGTTGGATAACGGTATTATCGTACTTCTGATGCTGCTGGTAATCTATGTAAGTATTACAGAGCCAAACTTCAGAAGCTTCAGAAACATTATGAACCTTGCTATCAACGCAGCACCTCGTGTTATCATTGCACTTGGAGTCAGCGCATGTCTGATCACGAAAGGAACAGACCTTTCAGCAGGACGTATGGTTGGTCTTTCTGCCTGCCTTTCCGGTATCATGCTTCAGAAAGCAGATGCACCTGGGCAAGTATGGCCTGATTTCCCACAGCTGAATGTATGGGTAGTTCTTCTGATCTGTATGGCGCTCTGTGCAGTATTTGGTCTGATCAATGGTGTTGTTATTTCTTACTTAAGCGTACCTGCATTCATCGGTACCCTGGGTATGCAGATGATCGTTTATGGTATTGCACAGGTTGTTACAAACAACGTGCCTATCGGTGGATACCGTGCAGATTATACAGCTGTTACACAGGGAAAGATCGGCGGTGTATTCCCGCTTCTGTTCCTGTATCTGATCATTGCAGCAGTGATCTTCTGGTTTGTTTACGACTACACGCGTCATGGTAAATATATGTATGCAATCGGTGGTAATGAGGTTGCAGCTGAGGTTTCCGGTGTTAGTGTCTAGAAGACAAAGATCATCATCTACGTAACAGCAGCTTGTATGTATGCAATCGCAGGATTCCTTCTTGGTGGTAAATCCGGTGGTGCTTCTACTCAGATGGGTAACGGATATGAGCTGGAGGCTATTGCAGCTTGTACTATCGGTGGTGTATCTGTAAACGGTGGTATCGGTAAGATCTCCGGAGTTATCATCGGTGTTGCAGTATTCGAGCTTCTGAAATCTGCTCTGCAGTTCCTGGGACTGAACCCGAACCTGCAGTACATTGCACAGGGTATCGTTATCGTTGTTGCAATCGCTCTGGATATCAGAAAATACATTGTTAAAAAATAATAAGTGTAAGAGCCAAAAAATAGTTGGAAGCTTACGTTTCCCCACTGGATACTCTTGTATTCAGTGGGGATTTTTTATACAATAGAAAGTGTTGGAGATACAGCAGACAAATGATTGGGAAAGTGAATATTTAAGTAAGGTACGCTGCATTTAGTAGAAAAGATGACGGATGGGATGAGAAATTATGGATTTATATAAGATTTTACTGGTAGATGACGAGGTGGATGTGCTTCGTGCCATGAAGAAAAAGATTGATTGGGAGGCTATGGGATTCTGCCTGGCAGGGACTGCGGAAAATGGCCAGGAAGCGCTGGAAATGGCAGAGCAGCTGCACATTGATGTGGTGATGACAGATATCAAAATGCCTTATATGGATGGCCTGACCCTTTGCAGGAAACTGAAAGAGAATTATCGTAATATCAAGGTGGTCATTTATTCTGGATTTGATGATTTTGAGTTTGCCAGGGAGGCTGTGCATCTGGAGGCAGAGGAGTATCTGCTGAAACCTATCAGTGCAAAGGATATGGAAGAGGTTCTGACCAGGATCCGGCAGAAACTGGATGATGAGATCAATGAACACCGGAATATGAACCGGCTATATGAATATTATCAGAAAAGCCTTCCGGCTATGCAGGAACAGCTGGTTATGGGTATCCTGGAAGGTAAAGTCACCGGAGAGCGGGCACAGAATGCTGGAAAGCTACGAGATGGATTTTAAGGCACCTTATTACGTAGTATCCCTGCTTTATGTAGATGCAGGCTCTGGAGAGATGGCAGGGCAGAATCAGCAGCTGCTGAACCTTTCCCTGAAGGATATGTCCAGGGATTATCTGAATGAACGGATGCGTTTTTATAGTATCAGCTATCTGGATGAGTATATTATTATTTTTATGCTGAATGATAAAAGTGAGATGGATAAAGTGATGTATCATCTGGACCAGATCTGCAAGATGGGGGACCGTGTGCTGAAAGTGCCGGTAACTGCAGCAGTGGGTCAGATCTGCGATCATGTGGATTATGTGACCACTTCTTATCAGGAAGCCAGAAGCGCTATGGAATACAGAACCATTATGGGAGGCAACCGGGTACTGTACAT
>NZ_JAYFUY010000063.1:0-10884 GCF_059933065.1 Blautia sp. HA3515
TACAGGAATCAGCATTCCTTCATCATTGAAGATCTGCGTCATTCCAACTTTTGTAGCTAAAATAGCTTTCTTCATTCTTTCTTCCTCCTATAGCGGATTACCCGGATGGATAATCATATAATAAATAGCTAAATGCTCATGCATTTACATTAGGAAAGCAATGCGTTCAATTATTTTGTTTTCATCTTGATGTCGATGTGAACGCCTGCCGGCATCTCCAGTCTGGACAGTGCGTCTACTGTCTTCTGGGTAGGTGCCACGATATCGATCAGTCTCTTATGTGTTCTCTGCTCAAACTGCTCTCTGGAGTCTTTATATTTGTGAACAGCGCGCAGGATTGTAACAACTTCCTTCTTAGTAGGAAGCGGTACCGGTCCGCTTACTGTTGCTCCATTCTTCTTTACAGTGTCGATGATTTTAGCTGCAGATGCATCTACTAACTGATGATCATAAGCTTTTAATGTGATTCTCATTACCTGATTTGCCATAAAAAAAGTCTCCTCCTATTCGTACTCACAATCAGTACGACAAGCGGCGACTGTACACATCTCCGTGTGTGTCCTAAGACATCTTCCCACACGCCCATCCCTAGATGGTCTTCTGAACTTGTACAGTGACTTGTCGTCAGTTTCCTAACTTGACATTCGCTCCACGGAAAACCTGCCATCAGGCAGCAACCTCGCGCTTCATAGCTATCATGTCACAGCAAGTAATAGTATACACAATCTCATTTCTAATTGCAAGGTTTTTTTAAAAAAAATTGTATTTTTTCGAGAACAATCAATCAGCATCTTACGTAGTTGTTTCTTATTAAATCAATTATGTAATCGGGACATTACGAAGTAATTTTCTATTACATGAAGTAATTTCCTATTGCATAATAAACGCCTGCGGAAATACTTTTGTACTTCCCAGGCGTTTTACTATCCTCTTATGCAAGGCAAAGGATCATTCTTCCTCGTCTTCATCCTCTTCTTCTGCAAAGATATCGGAATAATCAAGAAGTGTCACCTTTGTGATATCATCTCTTACGATCTCTGGCGAATCCCCTTCTGCCTTTGCTTTGTCAGCAAGCTGTGCAGCTGTCATTCTGGGAATAGCCATTCTTTTTAGCTTGACCGGTTTTTCAGGAATCTCTTCTTTCACCGATTCCTCCAAGGTATCGGGGATTTGGGCTTTTTTTTTGTGTGTTACCACTTTCCTTGTCTCGTCCAGCTGCTGTTTTTTTTTGCGTGCTGGCTGCTGATAATCATCTTCTGCAGTAGCGGCTGCAATCTCCTTTTTCAGGACTTCATGAGCTTCGCTGGTAGCCGTCTGGACTGCTTTCTCCGGGCGTTCATCTTCTTCCTCGTCCGGATCGTCCTCTTCGATCTCATCAACAAAACCGCCTGTACGTACTGTACGCTTCGGTTTCTTCTTGTTCTTTTTGCTTTCTGCTTTGATCTCACGCTCTTCTTCTCTCAAGAGACGTTCTTTTTTCTTTTCTTCCAGCTTCAGTTCCTTTTTGGATTTCACATATCCCGGCTCAGTATCCTCCGGAAGATCTTCTTCCTTTGGATCCTTTTTCCAAAGCTCTGCGATCACGTACAGGATGATCAGGAAAAATACTGCAAGTGCCAGGATGATCAGTCCTTCAATGCTCTGTGTGGCCACCATAAGATAACCGATCAGCGGAATTGTCACTACAACCTTGGGCATATATTCGCCAATGGAAAGATTCACAGGGGACTCTTCCAGGGCATCCGGATTCACTGCTGTGCCTGTGCCGCTGGCAAGGTCAACGCTGGCAACATCATAACGCCATGCATTATCATCTTTCTGTGCAAGGATTCTGTCTCCCACTGTCATCTCAGATGATTTCACAGGGATCGCATATGTAACCGAACCCATAGGAAGATTGGATTCCTGGTCTGCATGATCCCGAATCTCTGTAGTTACTCCGAAAAACGGAGGCAATGCCAGTGCAAGTATACTTAATATGGTGCAGATCACCACAAAATGTACAATAAACTTCAGTACCTTTGACATTTTAAACATTCCTCTCTTTCATATGGCTTTAACATGCAAAGCACTGTATCTTACTGATTGCTCAGATATTTCTCAATGCTGTCCATCGCAGCTTCTTCATCCTCACCATTTACATAAAGGGTGATCTCCTCGCCTGTATCCAATCCCAGTGTCATCATACCCATAATACTTTTGGCATTCACTTTTTTCTTGCCGATCTCTACATGAATCTCACTGTTGAACTGACTTGCTACCTGCACAAGCTGAGCAACCGGACGTGCCTCCAGACCAGTAGACAGATTAATGGTGATTGGTTTTTTGATCATAATAATTCCTCCTCGTCCCCCCTCAGTTCCTCCGCAATCATTGAAAGCTTTCTCAATCTGTGATTTACACCTGACTTTCCCACCTGAGGGTTCAACATCATTCCTAATTCTTTTAGTGTAGCCTCCGGATACTGCAGCCGCAGTCTGGCGATCTCCTCCAGGCCTTCACTCAGGCTTTCAAACCCGGCCTTTCTTTCGATCAGTCGTATATCCTCCACCTGCTTCACTGCTGCATTTACCGTTTTGTTAATATTCGCAGTCTCACAATTCACCTTACGGTTGACTGAATTACGCATTTCTTTCAGGATACGGATATTCTCCAGATCCATCAGTGCCACATTCGCCTCCATAACGGCCAGTATATCAACAATCTGTGCACCTTCTTTCACATAGACCACATATGATTTCTTACGTAAAACAATCTTCGCATCAATATGAAAACTGCGGATGATCTCCTGCAACTGTTGCGCTTTTTCTTCATCAGGACAGACAATCTCGAAATGATATCCTTTCTGTGGATCGCTGATGGAACCTGATGCAAGAAAAGCTCCTCGTATAAACGCACGCTTACAGCAGTTCCTCTGAAGGATCACTGCATTACCAAGCTTAAGCGTACCATCGGTGCTTCCCTTCACAACAAGCTTCACAGCCTCAAGAATTTCCAGAGCCTGTTCTGTCTCCCGTGTGGTCACATGATAAACTCTGCATCTCTTAAGATGTGCGCTCTCATGAACGGTAATATCTGTTTCTATATTAAATGTTTTTTGCAAAATTGTAAAGCACTTTCTTGCAACCCACTGATTTTCCGTCTGCACCCATAAAACCAGTTCCTGACCCTGGGTACGCTTCAGTTTGCCGCATAACAGATACATCGCAGCCAGCTCTGCGATCTGGCAGTGTCTGGATGCTCCTGTACGCTTGGAAAGTTCTTCTTTCACCATCCCTGAAAAAGACATCTTCCCACTCCTTTTTATTTTTTAAGAAGCCGGTCCTTCTCCACGTCCCTGTGTTCCAGGCGAAAACCGTACTCATTATTCTTGATCAGCCTGCTGTATAATTCCCTTGCAATGGTAACAGAACGATGCTTGCCGCCTGTACATCCTATGGCGATCACCAGGCTTGTCTTTCCCTCCTGCACATAATCTGGGAATCAGGAAATTCACCATATCCTCCAGCTTTCCCATAAACCTTTTGGCAGTCTCATTGTCCATTACATAATTGAATACACTGTCATCAAGTCCTGTCATAGGCCGAAGTTCATCTACATAATAAGGGTTGGGAAGAAAGCGGACATCAAATACCAGATCAGCATCTGCCGGGATCCCGTATTTGAATCCAAAGGACAGGACAGAGATCATCATATTCTTGAATTCTTCATTGTCCACAAATATCTTATCTATTTCCTGACGCAATTCCCTGGTAAGCAGGTGGCTGGTATCGATAATATAATCAGCCTTTCTGCGCAAGAACTCCATTTTCTTCCTTTCCAGACGGATCCCTTCATCGATCCGTCCGTACATTGCCAGCGGATGGCTCCTTCTTGTTTCTTTGTATCGTTTCACAAGAACAGAATCCTCTGCATCCATAAAAAGTATTTCAAACTGATAACCTGCTTCCTGCATCTTATCCAGGATCAGTTCCAATTCTCCCATAGATCCGCTTCTTGCATCAATACCAAGAGCCACATTCTGTACATCCTCTCCGTGGATCTCCGGCATCAGTGATACAAACTTCTCAAGAAGCGGGATGGGCAGATTATCCACGCAGAAATATCTTGCATCCTCCAGCATTTTTAAAGCTGCTGTTTTCCCTGCGCCGGATACTCCTGTCACAATCACAAATCGCATTTTTTATCTCCTGTTAAAAGTCTCCCAGAAATTTCACTTCCGGTTCAAGCTTTACATTGTATTTCTCGTAAACTGTTCTCTGCACATGTTCCATCAGCTCACATACATCCCTGGCTGTAGCACCCCCTGCATTGATCACAAAGCCACAGTGCTTTTCTGAAACCTGCGCCCCTCCATGGGTGTACCCCCGAAGACCACTGTCCATGATCAGCTTGCCTGCAAAATATCCTTCCGGACGCTTAAAAGTGCTGCCCGCACTTGGATATTCCAGCGGTTGTTTGCTGATCCTTCTCTGTGTCAGATCCTTCATTGTTTCCCTGATCTGATCTGGATCCCCTTTTTTCAGGGAAATCACTGCTTCAAGCACCATATATCCAGCCTCTTTGATCACACTGGTTCTATATCCCATTGCCAGCTTCCCGGCAGGGATCCGACGGATCTGTCCTTCACTATCCAGTACAGTGGCTTCTTTTAGTACATCTTTCATTTCGCCTCCATAGGCCCCTGCATTCATCACCACAGCCCCGCCTAATGTACCCGGAATACCTGCAGCAAATTCAAAACCTGTAAGAGAAGCAGCTTTGGCTGCCTGGGCGATCCCAGAAAGAAGTGCTCCTGCCTGTGCACGGATGCATTCTCCCTCCACCTGGATCTGTGCCAGATTCCTGTATGTCTGAATGATCACGCCATGGAACCCGCTGTCGCTTACAAGCAGATTACTTCCGTTGCCCAGAATAAAATATGGTTCTTGCTCCTGGATACATATCTCGCGGATCTTCGTTATTTCTTCTACTGTATTAGGAAGGAGAAAAAGATCTGCCGGTCCTCCGATCCGGAATGTTGTATGGCGGCTCATAGGCTCGTTTGTAAGCACCCTGTCATTTCCCAGCAGTTCTGTTAATTCTTCTATTAATCTCTGTTTCACAAAAAAATCCTCTATCTTTCTATTCAAGTACGCTGTCTATTTTACCATCTGATGAAAAAAAAGTACAGGATAACACATATTTTTTTCTTTTTTCCAAATACTATGATTACAGTGTCAAAAGGTCTGCTCCACTTATGCTTGTACAAGGGCGGGTAAATGACCTTAAGATACGCTTAAGGAAGGAGCTTATATGTGGAATCAGTTATTACTTATTATGATTGGTTTTTCCGCAGGCATTATGATTGCCGGCGGAGAAGTGGGCCTTCTCATCGGCCTTTCCATTGTTCCCAGATATGCAGGGATCACCCATACAGGAAAACACATCTTATTATATGAAGATTCCATTCTTCTTGGAACTGTTCTGGGAAATCTTTTTTTCCTTTGGAAATGGCAGATTCCTGGCGGATTGCTCTTTCTCGTTCTCTATGGCCTTTTCTCAGGGCTTTTCCTTGGAGGCTGGATCATGGCACTGGCAGAAGTGGCAGACATTTTCCCTATCTTTGCAAGACGGGCCAGATTTTCAGAAGGTCTGCCAAAAGTGATCCTTGCCATCGCCCTGGGAAAAACCTTAGGATCTTTATTCTACTATTACAAAGAATGGTTTCCCTGATCATAAGAGCTTACATCTTAAGATCTGTGTCTCCTTACATCATAAATCATCTGCAGCAGGAGGTTGTTATGGATAATGTGAACAAGCAGACTGAACAAAAAGAATATGAGAAGTACGTAAAAGAAATCACTCCATCCCATGATCTTGGCATAAACATGGCAAAAGCCTTTCTTACCGGAGGTCTGATCTGTATGGCCGGGCAGGGGATTACAAATCTGTTCCTCTGGATGGGCAGTGATCTGGATAAGGCCAGGATCTGGTGTTCTGTTACCCTGGTTTTCATCAGTGTATTGCTTACCGGGTTAAATATTTATCCTAAAATCGGGAAATTCGGAGGTGCAGGAAGCCTGGTTCCCATCACCGGATTTGCAAATTCCGTAGCAGCTCCTGCTATTGAATATAAAGCAGAAGGCCAGGTCTTTGGTATTGGCTGCAAAATTTTCACCATTGCAGGGCCTGTGATCCTTTATGGCATTTTAAGTTCCTGGTGTCTTGGCATTATCTATTACATTTTAAAAATGATAGGAGTAGCGTCATGAATATAACGGAAAATCAAACAGACTGGCAAAGCAAGCATATCCTTTCACAGACCTGTATTTATCCAGAGCTGTGCATCTGTTGCAGGAAAAAAAGAAGGAGAAGGTCCACTTGGTTCCTGCTTTGATCAGGTATGGGAAGACCCAATGTTTGGAATGGATACCTGGGAAGCTGCAGAAAGTACCATGCAGAAACAGGCCGCCTTTCTTGCTATCCAAAAGGCTGGTCTTAGCCCGCAAGATCTGCGGATGGTTTTCGCAGGCGATCTTCTTGCCCAGACTACTGCCTCTTCCTTCGGAATTGCCGATATGGGCATTCCCTTTTACGGACTTTTCGGTGCCTGCTCTACCATGGGTGGAATCTCTTTCCCTTGGCTCCATGGCTGTAGCAGCCGGTTATGGAGACCATGTTCTCTGTGCCACCTCCAGCCATTTTGCCAGTGCAGAAAAGGAATTTCGTTTTCCTTTAGGCTATGGCAATCAAAGACCTTTATCTGCCACCTGGACAGTTACAGGAAGCGGCGCCTGCATTCTATCTTCAGCTCCTCCAGCTGAAAAAAGTGCTGACATGCCTTCTCCTCTTCGTACAGGAAAAAGCTGTATACAGATCACAGGGATCACCACAGGAACCCTGGTGGATTATGGCTTTAAAGATTCCATGAATATGGGGAGCCTGTATGGCTCCAGCTGCCTGTCATACCATCCACCAGAATCTGCTGGACTTTCACAGAAAACCATCCGACTATGACCAGATCATCACCGGGGATCTGGGAGTTGTGGGACAGCATATTTTGCTGGATCTTCTCTTAAAAGAGAACATTGATATCCAAAGCCGTCATCAGGACTGCGGCCTTCTGATCTTTGATAATCCGTCCCAGGATACACATTCCGGTGGCAGCGGCTGTGGCTGTGCTGCAACTGTTCTTGCAGCCTATATCCTGCCAAAGCTTCTTTCCGGTGCATGGAAAAAAGTTCTTTTTGTTCCTACCGGCGCTCTTCTTTCCAAAACCACTTTTAATGAAGGCGATTCCATTCCAGGCATTGCCCATGGAGTTGTATTGGAGCATGTTTCTTTGTAATACAAAAAATCTGAAGAAAAAACATAGATGGAGGTTATTATGGATTACCTGAATGCGTTCTGGGTGGGTGGTCGGATCTGCGCCCTGGTCCAGATCCTACTAGATAAAACAAAACTGATGCCTGGAAGAGTGATGGTGCTTCTTGTGTGTACCGGTTCACTTCTTGGCGCACTTGGACTTTATCAGCCCCTGCTGGATTATGCGGGAGCCGGAGTCGCAGTCCCCCTTCTTGGATTCGGAAATACATTATGGATAGGAATGAAAGACGCTATCAATAAAAATGGCGTGCTTGGACTTTTTATGGGAGGCTTTACAGCCTGTGCTGCAGGCGTTTCAGCTGCCTTGATCTTTTCCTATATTGCCAGTCTGATCTTTAAGCCAAAAATGAAAGAGTAAATAAACATTCAAAAACCATGGAGGACAAAACATGAGCGACATCCTTTATATCCAGACAGACGAAAACATGGAGGTGCATCACCCCCATGTTTACCTGCAGGATATTGTTAAGCTGTCCTGCAGCAATTCTAAAATTTTAAACAGACTTCGCGTACTGCCTGTAGCTAACCTGGATCCCAAACGTCCTGGACGATATATACTGTCCGTCATGGATCTGATCCACGAAATCCAGAAGAAGGAACCAGATCTGGAGATCACTCATATCGGAGAACCTTCTTTTATCATTACTTACCAAACGAAATCCAATGCCTCTTCTGCATGGTGCTGGTGTAAAGTGATCTTTGTCTGCCTGGCTTCCTTTTCGGTGCCGCCTTCTCCATTATGACCTTTAACAATGATGTGGATGTACCTGCACTTTTCCGGCAGATCACCACACAGGTGGCAGGCCAGGATGGCAGTTCCTTTCCTGTACTTGCCATCTCTTATTCCGTAGGCATAGGTCTTGGAGTATTATTTTTCTTCAATCACTTCGGTCATATCAAGCTGACAGATGATCCTACTCCCATGCAGGTGCAAATGCGGCTTTATGAAAATGATGTAAATACAACCATTATAGAGGATCAGGAACGGTTCTTTGACGCCTTTACAGCAGAGAATAAATGAAAATGCTGGCAGAACAGTGCCCCTGATTGAAGCTGCCCCATACTCATCCAGTCTCCATTGATAGAAGTAGGCCTTCTGCCCCCTACTGCGGAATCTAAAATCAGATACTTCCCATCAGAACTCCGATACTTTGCAATTGCCAGATAATGGCCACGGTACAAGCGCAACAGCTGTACCGCCTTTTCTTAAATGTTTCTGTAATTCTGCAAAAGATCCTGTCAGGCCGTCATACTTAAAGCGATACTTCTTTCCCCATTTCTCAGCCACATCCGGATACAGGGTATCTGCTGTGCCCGCATTGTAAAAATAGTGTCCTCTGGCAGCAGAAAAACGTGCCAGCCTCTCAGGAGGAATATAAGAACCATTTAGTGCATAAATAGCATTCACAAGAGCCATCACGCCTGCATCCGGAAGTAGATATGGTCCTTGGGCCTATATATCCGTCTTTGTAAACGGTTTTTCCATATTCCGGATCATATTGGGAATATACAACCGTAGCAGTGCGGGTAGATGCTTTCCAGAAAAGTCCATGCCTGGGTCTGATCTTGCACAGCCTCTTCCGGCTCCCCTTTTGCATTCAGTGCCAGCTTACGGCTGCCAGTCAGTAGATAATAGAAATCGCCTTTTTTCTGAATGCGTACCTGTCTGCTGTTATCCACCTGAAGATATCCTTTTTTCACATTCTTAAAGGGTATAAAGACCACTTCCGATATACTTCACATCATAGGTGGTTTCTTCAGTGTATCCGTACCAGCCAAAACAGGATATAACGTATATCTGCCGTCTGCCAGAATCTGCCCTGTACGCACTGCAAAATGGAACATGCTGCTTTTAAATCTGGATGTAGGGATCCATCCCAGATAATACTGTCTTTTTTTCTGGATCATCACCTGGGTCCACTGCCCCTTTTCCCCAACCTTAAGACCACAGTCAGCCTGGGCTGCATGAATAAACCGCTGGGAGCTGCTGTTCATTGGAACCTTATAAATATCTATACCGCCGGAAGACCCTACGTACATGCCTTCTCTTTTACCGGATGGCTGCGGCAGAAAACAGCCGGCAGATACATATCCCTTTTTTCTGGTTCCATCTTCTGCCTTATAAACCAGCTGCATGGTATTTCCAAAAAGCTTGACAATCTTGTATTCTTTATAAGTGCCCTTTCCTGCCACGCTTGTCATTTCATGGTCACTGTAAATTGGAAAAGCTTTCTTTGACAGCGGATAGGCATGAAGACAGGCGGAATCTGTAATCTCCGTAAAAGAAGCTGCCCTGACCTTCGCTGTTCCCAAAAGCATCAGAAGCGCCAGGCCAATAATAAAAGCCGCCTGATACCAAGTGCTGATCTTTTTTTTCTTATTCATTACTCTTTCCCCTCTTAACCGGCTCAGAAGCCAATGATCCTTTTGCAAAGAACCATATAGCGGTGTCCATACTGTACTCTCTTAATGCATACACCGCCTGTAGGATATACATATCCATAATGACCGGAAGCATTCAGCATCATACCCTTTCCAATGTAGATTCCTACATGGCCAATGGCACCGCTTGTATCCTTATCCAGATAAAAGAGAAGATCGCCTACTTTCATCTTATTTAGTTCTTCCTTAGTAAGAGGTGTATTCGTATTATGCCAGAAGATCTGTCTGGATACCCCCTCCAGTGTAATGGTATGATACCAGCTTGCAAGATTCCTTCCTGCCATCTGGAAGCATTTCCCAACAAATCCGGAACAGTCGATGCCATCCGTCATGGACAGTCCTCCAAGTACAAAAGGTGTGCCAAGGTATTTCATACCTGTTTTGATAGCTTTATCGATAATACGGTTATTTGAGTACTTCTTTGCATTCAGGGACAGAAGCTTAAGCTGTCCCATTCGCACATATGCTGTTGCCTTCCTGCCTTTAGCATCCTTAAGATTATCCATATATACAGGAAGCCATGCATATTTCTTGTTCATTTTCAGTTTTTTTGTATTTACAACTACAGCATCTCCGAATCCCAATACCCCATACTGCTGGGACTTTGGAGATGTACGTGCATATACCGGAACTCCTGTCTGTGACGGATTATATGCCAGTACGATCCTGCCCTGCTTTCCCTTTACAATGTAGGAATTCATGGTTCTTGAATAGGTTGTGGCTGCTGATACCTTTACTGGAATAAAGGTTCCTGCCAGCGTCGTCAGGATACAGATCAGAATGAAATTCCTGATCCCCCGCTTTGTTACTCTTTCTGTCATGTTGCAATATCCTCTCTTTCCTTTTCTATTTCTATGGTAAGTGAAATCCATTGTAAGTAAACTTCAGCTTATACCCTTTTTTTCTGTAGTTCGGATGAGAACGTACAGATGTATTTATTATACAGAATCCCGCATTTAAACACAAGAACGATCCTGAAAAAGACGTCCATAATCTGTGAAAAGGAGTTACTCAGTACAGGAAAAAGTCAGTGCAACATAAAAAAGAGCCGAAACGCATACAAGTTACAGCCCG
>NZ_JAYFUY010000064.1:0-10414 GCF_059933065.1 Blautia sp. HA3515
ATTTAATACGTTAAAACTTCATTATATGAGAATTTAACCTTGACATAGGAATGTATTTGGCATTACAATATCAAGAAAGCAAATGAAGAAGAACGAAAGAAGCTTACAGACGCAGGGGTCTGATCCAGTGGGTCAGTCTGCGTCTGTTTTGTATATGTGGATGGGAGAGGTAATATGGAAGAAAAACAGGATGTACTGTTGGAAATGAAGGATCTGTCGATTTCCTTTTATAATAAGACAGGAGAGATCCAGGCAGTACGTGGTATCAGTTATACATTACATAAGGGTGAGGTGTTAGGAATCGTTGGCGAATCCGGAAGCGGCAAGTCTGTTTCCAGTCACGGTATTTTAAGGCTGACCCCGGATACAGGAAAAGTGAAGCAAGGGGAGATCCTTTTTCATGGAAAGGACATTCTGAAAATGTCCAAGAAGGAACTGCAGGAATTGAGGGGCAATAAGATCGCCATGATTTTCCAGGATCCTATGACTTCCCTGGATCCGCTATTTACTGTTGAATATCAATTGAATGAATCTTTGAAAAAGCATACAGATCTGGACGGTAACGGCCGCAGACTCAGGATGATCCATCTGCTGGAGCTGGTAGGGATCAATCAGCCGGAGCGGAGACTGAAGCAGTACCCGTATGAGTTTTCCGGCGGTATGCGGCAGCGTGTGATGATCGCTATGGCACTTTCCTGTGATCCTGAGCTTCTGATCGCAGATGAGCCTACTACAGCTTTGGACGTTACCATTCAGGCCCAGATCGTTGAGCTTTTGAAGGAACTGAAGGATAAACTGGGTATGGCGATCATCTTTATCACCCATGACCTTGGAGTGGTATCCGAGATCTGTGACAAGATCATTGTTATGTACGCAGGGAAGGTCGTGGAGGAAGGTACCAGCCGTCAGATCTTTTATCAGAGATGCCATCCGTATACAGAGGGGCTTCTGGCCTCTGTGCCTAAGCTGGACAGTGATGTAAACGAAAAGCTGAAGCCTATCAAGGGAAATCCGCCGGATATGAGCTGTGTGAAGCCTGGCTGTGCGTTTGCACCCAGATGCAGCTGCGCTATGCAGATCTGTGTTAAGGAAGAACCGCCCCAGTATGAGCTGGATGACACACATGTGGTATCCTGCTGGCAGACCATTAAAAAAGCATTGCAGGATGCATAAAGGATAGGATGGACAAGAGTATGGGAAACAATGAAATTCAAAAAGGAGAGATCCTCCTTCAGGTAAAAAATCTTAAGAAATATTATCCGGTGCGTACTGGATTTGTAAAGAAGACAGATTTAAAGGCTGTAGATGATGTAAGCTTTTTTGTGCGAAAGGGTGAGACCCTTGGGATCGTAGGAGAAAGCGGCTGCGGCAAGACTACTCTTGGAAGGACAGTGCTCCGTCTGGAAGAGCCTACCTCCGGAGATATCATCTATGAGAATGAGTCCATTATCGGCAAGGACATGAAGGAATACCGCAAAAAGATGCAGATCGTATTCCAGGATCCATATGCATCTTTGGATCCAAGAAAGACGGTATCCGATATCATTGGTGAGGCAATGGATCTGCAGAAGCTTTGCAGCAGCAAGGATGAACGCCGGGAGCGTGTGCTGGAGCTGATGAAGCTGGTAGGACTGAATGCAGAGTTTTATAACCGTTTTCCACATGAGTTTTCCGGTGGTCAGAGGCAACGTATCGGGATCGCAAGAGCACTTGCAGTAAACCCGGGATTTATTATCTGTGACGAGCCGGTATCTGCTTTGGATGTGTCTATCCAGGCGCAGATCATCAATATGCTGGAAGAACTTCAGGAAACCAAAAATCTTACATATCTTTTTATTGCACATGACCTGGCTGTTGTAAAGCATATCAGCACCAGGATCGGAGTTATGTATCTTGGTCATCTTGTGGAGCTGGCTGACAGTGCGGAGCTTTACCGTAATCCGCTCCATCCGTATACAGAGATGCTGTTGTCTGCTATTCCTATTGCAGACCCGGATCTTCTGCAGCAAGGAAAAGGATCAAGCTGGAGGGAGAGGTACCAAGCCCATTGAATCCTCCATCAGGCTGCCCGTTCAGGACCAGATGTCCCAAAGCGTATCAGGCCTGCCGTGAGAGTATGCCTCCCCTTCGGGAAGTGGCACCCGGACATTTTGCAGCATGCCATAATGCATAACAAGGAGAATCAAAATGCAGACTTCAAGATATATTGTTAAGCGAGTGCTGCTGGCATTAGTCAGTATCTTCGCAATCATTACCATTACTTATTTTTTAATGAATCTGATGCCTGGAGACCCGTTTATGTCTGAGAAGGCTTCTGAAGAGAACAGGGCGATCCTGATCGCAAAATACGGACTGGATCAGCCGGTGTATGTACAGTATGGAAAGTACCTGACCAATCTTCTTAAGGGAGATATGGGTACCACTCTACGTGCTTCAGAAAGGCCGTGCAGTAAAGGATATTATTTTCCAGTCATTTGCAGTATCCATGGGACTTGGTGTAAGGGCGCTGATCCTGGCAATTGTATGCGGGATCATTCTTGGATGTATCGCAGGCCTTTGTAAAGATAAATGGCCGGATGCGGTGATCCGTGTATTCTCGTCCATTGGTATTTCCATGCCGGGGTATGTAATTGCTTCCCGCACTGATGATTTTTCTGGCAGTAAGCTTTAAGGTGCTTCCGGTGAGCTACAATAAGCCAGGCGGATGGATCATGCCTATGGTCACACTTGCCATTTATCCTACTTCGTATCTGACCCGTCTGACAAGGGCCAGTATCCTGGAGGTTATGAACCAGGATTACCTTCGCACAGAGAGGGCGAAGGGAATGTCTGAATTTGTGGTTGTATTTGTCCACGCATTGAAGAATTCCCTGATTCCTGTTATCACATACCTGGGACCTCTTACTGCATCCATTCTTACCGGTGGTTTTGTTGCAGAGAGCGTATTCAGTGTTCCCGGGCTTGGAAGATATTTTGTCAGCTCCATCAGCCGCAGGGATTACACCATGATCATGGGTGTGACCATCTTCTACTCAGCACTGATCGTATTTATGAACCTGATCTGTGATATCCTGTACAAGATCGTAGACCCAAGAATAAAGTTGGATTAATTAAAGGAAGACGTCATGAAGAACATTTTAAGCATACAAAACAAAATTTCACCGGAAGACTTTGCTCCCCTGGATGAAAACTATTTTAAAGAGGAATCTCTTGATACGGAGGAGATCGGATACTGGAAGGCCAGCTGGATCCGCCTGAAATCCAACAAGATCGCCATTGCAGCCCTCGTTGTGATCGTGATCATGTTTATTTTTGCATTTATAGGCCCCATTCTTTCTCCTTACGCCTATGACCAGCAGGTAAGAGGCGATGAAGCACTTTGGCCCTGTCTGAAGCATCCCTTTGGTACGGACCGTCTTGGCCGTGACATTCTGGTACGTTGTATGATCGGTACCAGGATTTCCATGGTGGTAGGTCTTGTATCAGCTGTGATCGTTATGATCGTGGGAAGTATTTACGGAGCGATTTCCGGACTGGTTGGCGGTAAGGTGGATATCGTGATGATGCGTATCGTAGATATCATTTACTCTGTACCTGAGATCCTGCTGATCGTTGTTATCAAAATGGTGATCAGTGAGCCGTTACAGTCATTGATTGATACGGTACCTATGTTTCACGGATTGCAGAAGATCGGTTCCGGTCTGATCGCCATATTCATTGTATACGGATGTTTGTATTGGGTTGGTATGGCCAGGATCGTCCGCGGCCAGATCCTTCAGCTGAAGACACTGGATTTTGTTACAGCAGCGGAAGCTCTTGGTTGCGGAAAAGCAACCATGATCAAAGAGCATCTTCTTCCCAACTGTATTGGCCAGCTGATCGCTACTGTTATGCTTCAGATTCCATCGGCGATTTTTACTGAGGCATTCTTAAGCTACCTGGGAATTGGTGTTTCCGCGCCGATGGCCAGCCTTGGTTCCCTTACTTCTGAAGCATTAAATGGTATTACCACATATCCATACCGTGTTATTTTCCCTGCGGTTCTGATCAGTTTGATCATCCTTTCCTTTAACCTGTTCGGTGATGGATTAAGGGATGCACTGGATCCGAAGATGAAGAAATAATATAACATCAGAGCTTCTGTCCTAGGAGTCCTAATATCAGATCATTTTGAAAAATTTGATATATGTTTCCGCTTGCGGAGTATATATAAAGATGTCAGGGAGAGGCCTTTAGCCTGACGCTGATATGAAAAACCTATCAAAAGGAGGAATAATTATGAAAAAGCTCACAAAATTAGTTTCAGCGCTTACGATTGCAGGTCTTGCAGCAACCACTGTCCCCATGAATGTATGGGCAGATGGGGATAAGATCGAGATTTCCGTCACCGGCGGTGGAGAAGATTCCATGCAGCTGAATACAGCCACCAGTGGATTCCTGAATGGAATTTCAGCATTGAGACATCTTTATGAAGGTCTTTACAAGCTGGATGCTAATGGAGAGATTGCTCTTGGACAGGCGGCTTCTGTAGAGCAGAGCGATGACAATCTCACATGGACCTTTACATTGAGAGATGATATCACCTGGTCTGACGGACAGGCTGTAACTGCAAATGATTTTGTTTTCGGATTTGACAATCTGGCAGCACAGGGCGGTGACTACTGTACCATGATTTCTGATATTGTGGACAGCTATGAAGCAACCGATGACAAGACTCTGGTACTTCACCTGAAACATGCGTGCTCATATCTTCCTTCTGTTCTTGCATTCCCGTCTACTTATCCGGCAAGACAGGATTATGTGGAAGAGTACGGTGATGCTTATGCAACAGATCCGGATAAAGCAGTTTACAACGGACCTTATGAAATGGAAAGCTGGGCACATGAGTCAGAAGTTGTTATGAAGCTTCGTGATGATTATTATGATGCAGACCAGATCCAGGTTGGCACTATCAACTGGGAACTGATCACAGAAGAAAGCTCTGCACTTGCTTCTTTTGAGAGTGGTGATTATATATATTCCGATATGTGTCCGGATGAGGAGAAGCCTCGTATGGAAGGCAACGGACTGGTTTATGCAGAAGGAAATAACAACTACTGTGTAATGTTCAACCTTGGCGACAAAGGAAATGATGTTCTGAAGGATGTAAATGTTCGTAAAGCTTTGTCTCTGACCATCGACAGAGAGAGAATCATGAATATCCGTGGACTGAATGATGAGATTGGTGTGACACTTGCCTGCAGAGGATATGAGAACGCTGATGGTACAGATTTTGTAGATTACTGTGATCCTTGGGAAGACGTAGAAGCATATGATGAGAACTGTGAGACAGCAAAACAGCTTCTTGCAGAGGCTGGATATGAGGATGGCAAAGGCTTTCCGGCTCTTACCTACATTGTAAACAATGACAGCCGTAAAGAGATCGCAGAAGCAATCGTCAATGACTGGAAAGAGGTTCTGGGAATTGATTCCATTACAGTAGAGAAGGTTGAGAACTTCTCTGCAGCAAGAAACTCTGGTGACTACGACCTGGCTTATTATGGATGGTTTATGGATTACAAGGATCTTTCCAATATGTATGACTCCATGTATGCAACTGCAAATTCCAACTCCTTCTATCAGGGAGATGAGTATGACGCAGCTTTCTTAAAGGCTACCAGTGCTGCAACAGAAGAAGAGCAGTGGGAAGGCTATAAGGAATGTGATGCGATCCTGGCAAGAGATCTGCCTGTAAGCGTAATCCTTCATTCCATGAGTGCTTATCTGTTTGATGACACAAATTATGAAGGCCTTGTATACAGCTGTGGTAACTTTATCTTTACTTACCTCAAAGCACTTTAATAAAATGATGCAGGTAAAAAGCCAAAGGCGGCTGGTATACTGCTGACAGAAAATAAGGGCTGTCGTCTTAGGGAATCCGGCATGATTTCGGGAAAACCAGAGGCGGCAGCCTTTTTAAGGAGTAAATAAGATTATGAAACTGAAAGAAATTGCAATCGGGTACATTGAAATCCCGCTTGTTACACCATTTAAGACAGCTCTCCGTACAGTAAACAGTGTGAATGACCTGATCGTAAAGGTAACAGCGGAGGATGGGACAGAAGGTTATGGGGAAGCACCGCCTACGGCCGTGATTACCGGAGATACGAAAGAGTCCATTGAGGCAGCCATCCGTTATTATATTGCCCCCTCTATTACAGGGATGGATCTGGATGACCTTCCATCTATTATGGCAAAAATGGAAAAGTGTCTTGCCAAAAATACTACGGCAAAGGCAGCTGTGGACATTGCACTTTATGATCTTTATGCAAAGCTCCAGAAAAAGCCGCTTTTCAGGCTTCTTGGGGAAAAAGACCCTTCTGCAGTAAAAACAGAACTGGAAACAGATATTACCATCAGCGTAAATGATACAGATGAAATGGTAAGGGACAGCGTAAAAGCAGTTGGGGAAGGCTTCCGTATCCTGAAGGTCAAAGTAGGAAAAGGCGGTGAGAAGGATGTGGAGCGTATCCGTGAGATCCGCAGGGCAGTGGGGAAAGACGTGGTGATCCGCGTGGATGCCAACCAGGGCTGGACCAGGGAAGAAGCAGTTTCTACCATTACAGCTATGGAGGACGCAGGTTTGGGGATCGAACTGGTGGAGCAGCCGGTATCCTATCATGATTTTAAAGGGATGCAGTATGTAACTGCTCATGTACAGACCCCGATTCTTGCAGATGAAAGCGTATTTTCCTGATGAGGACGGTGTGCGTGTGATGGAAGAGCATGGGGCAGATCTGGTGAACATCAAGCTGATGAAAACAGGCGGTATCCATGAAGCAGTGAAGATCTGTGACGCAGCCGACCGATTCGGCATCAAATGCATGATCGGATGCATGCTGGAAAGCAAGGTTTCCGTCAGCGCAGGAGTACATCTTGCTGCCGCACGTTCCTGTGTAACTATGGCAGACCTGGATGGCCCGTCATTATGTAAAGTGGATCCTTATGAAGGAGGACCGGTATACCAGGGGCCGAAGATTTTATTAAGTGAAGATTACGGGATCGGGATCACCAAAGTTCCGGTAAAGTTTGAAAGGATCTGAATCAGAAAAAATCTAAAATTAATTTCTAAAAACAGAAAAGATCTGAAATAGAAAGGATCTGAAACATGAAAGAATATCTTGCAATTGTGACTGCAGAGCATGCTTATCTTAGGGCAGAGGCTGAAAACGAAAATGGAGAAAACTTAAGCGGAATCGAAGATGAGATTTTTTCAGGATGGGCAGTGAAGGTATTAGAAAAGCTTCCTGGAAAGCAGTACCTGAAGATAGAAACCCATTATGGATATTCCGGTTATGTAAAAGAAGAAGAAATAAAACCTATCACAGAAGAAGAGCTGGAAAAACGGCAGGATAAAGATCGTTTTTTCCGGCTGGGGATCTCAGAAGCAGATCTTCTGGATGAACCGAAAGTGCAGGGACTGCCCCTGGAGCTTTTGCTGAAAAGCTGTATCGTAGAGCTTCTGGAAAAAGAAGTTGTCCCAGGCTGGAGCAAGGTACGAAGCGGGGCAGGACGGGAAGGCTTCATCCATACCGTGAATCTTCGTGAAAGAAAAGAGGATGATGGCTATCTGTCAGAGAAAAATACAGAAGGAAAAGGCTATTTTCAGGCAATGAGACAAAGACTTGCAGTAGAAGAAGAGACCTTCCGTGAGAGGATAAAGGAAAGCGCACTGGAATACATGGGCACCCAGTATCGCTGGGGTGGGAAATCTTCTCAGGGGATCGACTGTTCCGGACTTACTTTTATGAGTTATCTGAACAGTGGACTTCTGATCTACAGGGATGCGTCGATTCGTGAAGAATTTCCGGTGTCTCCGGTGAAACAGGAGGATCTGAAAACAGGAGATCTGATCTTTTTTCCGGGACATGTGGCCCTTTACCTTGGCAATGGAAAGTACATCCATTCCACAGGCTATGTGAAAACACCATATGTAACCATCAACAGCCTGCGGGAAGAGGATGAAGATTACAGGGAAGACCTGGCACAGAAAATAACAGGATGTGGGAGTGTATTTATATGAGAAGGTTTTCAGGAGAAGAACTGAAATCCCTGGCACTGGAGCTGCCGGAGGATGTTTTGAAATATAAGGATTTTGGAGATCTGGAAAAAGCAAAGGAAGCAGCAGATCGCTGGCTGGAGCAGCCAATTGGGGAAGAATTAAAAACAAGGCTTCGCTATGAAAAATTTATTCTGGAAGAACTGCCAAAGCAATTTCCGTATACAAAGGCAGATGTGATCCGCCTTTTTCAGGAAAAGCTTCCGGATTTTTCTGAAGAGGATATCCGGAAAATGGAATCGAAAAACCTGGCAGAGTGGATCTATATCAATGGAGAAAAGCATTATATCCACAATCTTATGCGGAATATTATGGACAAAGATGATGATATCCGGGAACGTGCAGGGATTTATGAAAAGATCTCGGAGGATAAAAAGCTGCTGCTTCAGAAGGTTCAGCAGATCCGTGAACAGGGAGAGGCAAAGGAAAGCTTCCATATCCGTGCCACGATTCGTTTAAAGGATGAACAGTTTAAGCCTGGGATGAAGGTAAAGGTGCATCTTCCCATTCCGGCAGAAGCATATCAGATTTCTGATGTTCAGATCCTGGATCATACACAGGGAAATGTAAGCATTGATAAGCCGGATTCCCTGTACAGATCAATCTGCTTCCAGGATCAGCTTCAGGAAAACCGCACATTCTTTGTGGAATATAAATATACAGTAACTGCAAAATATGTGGATCTGTGGTCTGGTGAAACAAAGAAGAGCAGTGTGCCGGAAGGAATGGAGGAATATCTGAAGGAACAGTATCCTCATATCCGGTTCAGTCCTTATCTCACTTCCCTTGCCCGTCTGGAGATCGCAGGGGAAGAAAAAGATCCTTTGGAAATTGCCAGAAGGATCTATGATTACATTACCACAAAGGTGCAAATATTCTTACATGAAAGAGTATTCACTGATCACGGATATTCCCCAGTATTGTGCAAGAAACCTTAGGGGAGACTGTGGCGTGCAGGCGCTTTTATTTATCACACTTTGCAGGATCTGTGGCATACCTGCCAAGTGGCAGTCCGGTCTTTATGCAAACCCGGCATATGTAGGACCACACGACTGGGCAATGTTCTATGTAGAGCCTTATGGATGGCTTTATGCAGACCCATCCTTCGGAGGTTCCGCTTACGCCTCTGGGGATGAACAGCGGCGCAGATTCTATTTCGGAAATCTGGAAACCTACCGGATGGTGGCAAATAATGCTTTTCAGCAGGATTTTGCTGTTAAGAAAGAATTTATGCCCATTGACCCATATGACAATCAGACTGGTGAGATCGAGTCTGAGGAAAAAGGCTTTGCTTCCTATGAGGTAGAAAATACGAAGGAAATGGTTATCTAAGCGTCACAGGCGTAAAGCAGCTGACTTTCCCTAGGAGATCAGCACAGCCATTTTGCCAAGCTGGTCGTAGATCCTGGCAAACGCTTCTTCACTGCGCCATACAAGGCCGGACAAAGAATCGTTGATCAGGACCATGTGCCCTGCAGGATCATATCCGCAAAGAACCACGCAGTGCTCATTATGGTAGAAATGCCAGGTTTTTCCGGAGAGGGTATAGGAAGCAACATCTATCGGTGTTTTCAGGTAAACAGAATTATATACGATCACAGGTGCAGACTTGTCCAGGTACTGATAAAGCTTTGTAAATTCAGTGCCGGTCAGGTCTGTTGCTGTTTGGGGACAGTGATTTGCCTGCAGATACCTGGACAGCTGTTTGGGTAAGTCCTGGTGCATAAATACCATCACCGGAAATCTGGTAAGGATCTCCTTTATAGGCAGTTACGAAATTTTCAGGATCACGGATCAGATATTCATCTGCAATGGTGGTTTTGGAAAGCTTTTGTCCATAATAATTCAGAACCATGGTCAGTGCTACAGACTCACAGCCTGTGGGAAGCTCCGGATTCTGCAAAATATTTTCCATGGGCAGGATCACTGCATCCGGGCCTGGCACAAAAGCAGGGAATTCTTTGTCCGGAGCTGGGTATATCCAAGGATGTAGCGGTCATAACCACCATATTTTTCCTTACGCTTCAGGATCTGGAAGCCCTCTGCCTGTACATTGTGAAGGCTGTATTTATTAAACGGAGATACGGTAGTCAGAACAGTGGCATCCGGCATTAATTCCAGTGCATAGGCAACGCAGCTGCGGGATCAGGGTTCGCTGCAGACCGTGGCCTCTGTAATCAGGAGGTCCACGGTGTCCAGTGTAAGGCAGTGAAAAATTTTTTCCCTGGACCAGTCAAGATCCCAGCCGATATTTTCCGGTGAATCATTTGGAAAAACAAGGGAACCATAGGCGATCAGCTTTTCTCCGTCAAATAC
>NZ_JAYFUY010000065.1:0-19565 GCF_059933065.1 Blautia sp. HA3515
AAATTTCCGAATGATATGTCTGCTGACGTAATGAGTGTGCGCTGTATAACTATGATCTGGTAAAACTGTATACCAAATGGATGCGGGACATCCGGGATACACAGGGCGTGGTTTCCGGTGCTTTATCAGATACTGCACCTCTTAGAAGATATGGACCTACTCCAATGGATCCTATCGCTATTACACCGGCAAATCTTCCGTGGAATGTTTACTGCTTCTATGGGGATAAGAGGATCCTGGAAGAAAACTATGATATGAATGTGCGCTGGCTGAAATATCTGGAGAGAAACTCTGAGGATGGAGTGGTATTTTCTTCTCATATGGGTGACTGGGCAGGTCCTATGTGTGGAACACATGCAGCAGACGGAGAGGGCGTTGGAGGAGGAGCTGTATCTACCATTACACCAACGATTCTTGTTGCAACGGCTTCTGTAAGCTATATGTACCGCCTCATGGCAAAAATTGCAACCGTTCTGGGAAAAGAAAAAGATGCAGATACATTTAGCAAAAAGGCAGAAGAAATCCGTCAGTCGTTCTTAAAGCATTTTTATAATAAAGAAGAGAAATATTGTGGCAAGAACAGCCAGGGTGCAAATGCAATTGCTTTATATACCGATATGATTCCAGAAGAAGATAAGAAAGCTGTTCTGGAAAATATGGTAAAAGATATTGTAGAGAAAAACGATTATCATCTGACAGCAGGTAACCTGTGTTCCAGATATATTCTGGAAGTGCTGTTTACTAATGGTTATGAAGATCTGGCATATGCCATTCTTACACAGACTACATATCCAAGCTGGGGCTTTATGCTGGAGCGTGGGGCAACCACCATCTGGGAAAGATGGGAAGAGGTCAATGATCCAAACAGCATTCTTGCAGATATGGCTTCCAGAAACCATCCGATGTATGGGGCATTTTCCATCTGCTTCCACAAGTATTTGGCAGGTATTCTTGTGGATGAGAAGCATCCTGCATTCAGAAATGTGAAGATCCGTCCGTATATTCCGGAGAAACTGGATTTTGTGAATGCAAGTATGGACACCATCAGCGGTCTTGTGAAGAGCAGCTGGAAGAAAGAAAACGGTGCAGTGGTATTTGATGTGGAGATTCCGTATAACTGTAAAGGTGAGATTGCACTTCCGGCAGCAGATCCGGCGGTAGCACAGGTGAAGCTGGGAGATGTGGTGATCTTCAAAAATGGCAACGCAGGAGAAAATGGCTCAGAAGTAAAATATATGAGAACCGAAAAAGACAGAGTAGTATATCAGGTACCTGCAGGAACTTATAGTTTCACAGTAAGCAGATAATAAATAGACAGGGGCAAAGATTTTTTGCCCCTGTAATATTATCTCGGGAGGATTAAATGTATGATCATTTATAATTTGAGATGTGAATCAATGGAAAATCCTATGGGAATTTCCATTACAAAGCCCCGTTTGACCTGGAATTTGAGATCGGAAAAAAGAGGAGTATATCAAAAAGCATTCCGTGTGACTCTGGAAAGAGAAATTCCAGGACAGGAAGGAAGCAGAGAGCAGATATTTGATAGCGGTCTGACAGAGAAAAAAGAGACAGCATATATTTTAGATGAAACAGTTCTGGAAAGCAGTACAAGATATTTCTGGAATGTGGAAGTGACAGATCAGGATGGAAAGGTATGGAAAGCACCTCAGGATGCCTGGTTTGAGATGGGATTGCTTCACGTATCTGACTGGAAGGCAAAATGGATTGAACCGGAGCAGACACCTGTGTACAGGGAAGAGTGGGATATTGCCAAGGAAATGCCATTTCTCAGAACCTTTGAAAATGGAACAAGAAGATGGCTTCATGAGCCCGGAATATGACACTTATGTGGAAAATGGAAGTGTGCAGAGTCAGGAAATTCAGGAGGATATCCTGTATCCCTGCCCTATGCTGCGGAAAAGAATGAACATCAATGGGAAGGTAAGCCGTGCAAGACTTTATGTCACAGCTCATGGAATTTACCGCATGGAGATCAATGGAAAAAGAGTCGGGGATTATGAGTTTGCGCCGGAAGATAACTTCGCTACGCAGATTATCTTCAGGTGCAGACATATGATGTAACAGAGCTTCTTGAGACAGGGGAGAATGTTCTTGGGATGGCTCTTTCCGATGGATGGTGGGCTGGCAGAATCGGATTTTCCGGAGAATCAGCCAGATTCGGAAATATGCTTGGTGCGCTGGTACAGCTTCAGGTGATCTATGAGGATGAAAGGGAAGAAATTATCGGAAGTGATCATACCTTTGTTTCAACTACCGATGGGCCGAGAAGATACGCAGATCTTTTTATTGGCGAGAAATACGACTGTAGTCGGGAAATGAAAAACTGGTCCAAAAAGGAATTTGATGATTCTTCCTGGAAACCGGTGAATGAAGTGGATTACGGATATGATACACTGGCAGGACAGAATGCACAGCATATCAAGATTCTGGAAACCATTCAGGTGCAGCGGATTTATCAGTCCCCGAAGGGAGAACAGATCATTGATTTCGGTCAGGCGATGGCAGGAACCGCAAGGATGCATCTGAAAGGGGAGCACAGGGGGATGTTGTCACACTGAAATACTTTGAGGAACCGGATAAGGACTGGGAACTATCGTTATGTGATCACTGGCAATAACAGCCAGATGATTGATACGGTGGTGTTGGATGCCAAGGGCGAAGCTGATTATGATCCCTGGTTTACCTATCATGGATACCGTTATATCTGTATCGGCGCAGATAAGGGAGAGGTGGAACCAACACAGATCGTTGGACGGCTGATCGGCAGTGATGTACAGGTACTTACCCATATTGATACATCTAATCCAAAGCTGAATCAACTTCAGAAAAATATGAGTGGACTCTGCGTTCCAATATGATGTCTATTCTTACGGACAATCCGGACAGGGAGCGTTCCGGCTGGACTGGTGATATGCAGATGATCGCACCTACGGTGTGCTATAACCTGGATGTAGAAGCTAACTTCCGAAGGTGGATGGAGGATCTGAAATACGATCAGGGTGAGCATGGAGAGATACCGGCGGTTATCCCATATTTTCATAATGGAAATACAGAGATGAACCATTCTACTCCTGGCTGGGGAGATGTAGCTGTTATGCTTCCCTGGCATATGTATCAGAAATATGGGGATAAGAGAATCCTGGAAGATTACTATCCTGCCATGAAGAAATGGCTGGAACTGGAAAAATACCGTGCTGAAAGTGCGAATCCGGTATCCATTGGGGAAGTAACTCCCGAAAGGGCGCCTTATCTGAAATATATCTGGAATGCTGACTGGAGTTTTGGTGACTGGATCACTCCAAGTGCGTGTACAGACAAAGAAACAGGACGAATGGTGTTAGGACCACTTGTGTTATGCAATCTGACAGGAACTTATTATTATGCATATTCTACGGAAACCTTAAGTAAAATCGCAGAAATCCTTGGAAAAACGGAAGATGCAAAAATGTACAGAGAATTAAACCGGAAGATCCGGGAAGCAGCAGTACATGAACTTTATAACCGGGGCCAGATCCTGGAATCTCCATATATGGGAGCGCAGATCCTTGCTCTTCATATGCATCTGTATCCGGAAATGGAAAAGGGAAAACTGTTTGAACGAATCATGGAACTGGTAAAGAAAAATGGTATGGATGCAGGGTTTTCATCTGCACTGGTTCTGCCGGAAATTCTCTGTGAAAACGGAAAGTCTGCCCAGATGTATGAGTTTCTGCTGAATGAACAGTGCCCATCATGGCTGTATGAGGTGGATCAGGGCGCTACTACTGTATGGGAAGCAATGCAGGCCGTTCTGCCAAATGGAGAAAGAGGAGATTGTTCTTATATTCAGCCGGCATATTGCTCTATCGGAAACTGGATGATTGAGGGAATGTGCGGTATTTCAGCGGCCGAGCCAGGTTTTAAGACTGTAAAGATCAGACCTTATTTTACAGAACGGTTGGAGCATGCAGGGGCAGAAGTGTTCACAGAGCAGGGATTAGTAACAAACCGCTGGGAGCGTAAAGGTGGTGCAATGATTATGGATACAGAGATTCCAGCCAATACAAATGCAGAGATTTTTATTGAAAATGCATCCATGGGTCAGATAAAGGAAAGCAAAGGCGATCTGAATGGTTTTGAAGGACTTCTTAAGGCAGAGCAGAAAGAAGGCGGAGTTTTACTCCATGTAAGTTCCGGTAAGTATCGGTTCTATTGGAATTTGAATATATAAATAAAGAAAACTGATACAAATAACGGGTGTCCTATAAAAGAAAGGATACCCGTTGCTGTAAGTTATTTTTTTACAGGACCTGTACTTTTGCGAATGATTAGTTCCGGCTGCATAGTAACAGAGGTTCGGTCTGTGGAAGGAGTCTGTATGGACTGAAGCAGGATGTCTACACAGCGTTCAGCCATCTGGCCTATTGGCTGAGCAACCGTAGTAAGAGGAAACTCCAGTGTGGAGATAATGGGAATATTATCAAATCCGATCAGGGAAACATCCTCTGGAAGACGAATATCATGCTCACGTAGATAATGATAAACACCAAATGCAATCATGTCGTTGTGTGCAAAAATAGCAGTACATCCTTTCTCCAGAAGAACAGGGGCATATTGATAGCCACTTTCGGTAGTAAACATACCATTGCAGATTAATTCAGGATCAAATGCGATGCCCGCTTCTGACAGAGCAGCCATATAGCCGGTGGTACGGTTGGTATCAGCTTCTGTATAATCGCCATTTCCGGTAATCACCCCAATACGGGTATGCCCCAGGCTGACCAGATGTTTTGTTGCCAGATAAGAACCCAGGTAGCCATCGGTGCAGACAGAATGACAGCCAAAAGCAGAAACTGCATCTTCAAATAAAACCACAGGGATACCACTGTTTGTCATCTTACGGATCAGGTGTTGGAGACGATTTATGGATTCGCCTCTGGAAACAAGGGCCAGGACAATTCCGTCAACCTTGGAATTGCGTAGCTGAACCAGATTTTTATATTCCTGATCGAAACTGTTATTGGAATCAAGGATTACAAGATTATAGCCTGCTTCTTGGGCTTTCCTTGATGTATTTTTGATGATTTCGGTATAATATAGATTCCCAAGGTCAGGAACGATCAGACCAAAATTGTGTGGCTCCTGTTTCTTTATATATCCCATCTCCTGGGCAATATGAAGTACGTTTTGTTTGGTTTCTTCGGATACACTGATGGGCTTGTTATTCAGGATCAGGGAACAGGTGGTGGATGACACACCTGCCTTTGCAGCGATGTCTTTTAATTTAACTTTAACTGCCATGTTTACCTCCGGGGCTGTAATTGCTGTATAGATGTGTGAAAATCAAGGGATAAGTATACAGTTTTTTTTTGAACTTTTGCCCCTGATATGGTATTATTAGTAAAGAAATTAGTAAAATTTTAAACTGATTTATTCATCATAAGTCGGAAAAAAGAAAATGTCAATGAATTGCGGAAATTGGGAGGGAATATTTTATGAAAATCATTTCATTTGGCTCTATGAACATTGATAAGGTATATCAGGTGGAGAATTTTGTACTTCCGGGAGAAACTATCCTGGCAGATGGCATTCAGTTGAATGTAGGAGGCAAGGGTCTGAACCAGTCTGTGGCAGCGGCGAGAGCAGGCGCATGCGTAGTACACGCAGGGGCGGTAGGAGAAGACGGCGCTATGCTGACAGACTTTATGAAGGATGCAGGTGTGGATATTTCCCAGGTTCAGGTGCTTCCGGGACAGAGTGGACATGCCATCATCCAGGTAGACAGTACAGGACATAACTGTATCATCGTATATGGCGGCACCAACCGTGACTTTACCAAAGAATACATTGACAAGATCCTTACAGAAAAGGGCGAGCCAGGGGGATGTTGTGCTGATGCAGTATGAGGTAAATGAGGTTCCATATATGATCCGGAGGGCACATGAACTGGGTCTGAAGGTGGCATTTAATCCGTCTCCCATTCCAAAATCCATGGAAAATCTGCCACTGGATTGCGTAGACTATTTTATTGTGAATGAAGTGGAAGGTGCAGCGATCGCAGGGATCCAGGAGACGAATCCTGACTACAAGAAAGTGCTGGAGATCCTTTCTGAAAAATATCCGGCAGCAGTAATCGTACTTACTCTTGGAGATGCAGGGGTTCTCTGCAAGAGAGATGAGGAAACCTATACCCATGATATTTATCGTGTAAAGGCAGTGGATACTACAGCAGCAGGAGATACCTTCTGCGGATATTTCCTTGCAGGCCTGTGTGCTGGTGAGGACATTCCCAAATGTCTGGAAATGGCTTCCGCCGCTTCTGCAATCGCAGTGTCCCGTCCAGGCGCAGCACCGTCTATTCCTCTGTATCAGGAGGTAGAGGAGTTCTTAAAAGAAAGATAACATGGTATTACGGTCAAAACATCCTATCCACAGCTGTTTTTTCATATGCAGGATGTTGAGATCTTTGGATTGTATCAGTATCATAATCGGGAGTCCTGGCATATTTGCCGGGGCTTCTTTTGTATACATTTTTTGCCTATTGACAATATGATATTAAAATGATATCATCAAAATATCAAAAGATATTTGATATTTCAGGAGGAAGAAAAAGAAAATGAAAGAAAAAGTATTAAGCAACAAGAAAAATGGCATGGCCGTGATGCTTCTGTTTCTCCTGCTGTATGCAGCGGGGGTAGGAGCTATCGCATTTGGTGCGGTTCAGGATGTGATCCCAGTTATGGTTGTTGGTATTGTCTGGGCGGCAGTGGGCTGGATCCCCTTTGTAGGACTGCGTATACTGAAGCCACAGGAAGCACTGGTATTGACCTTGTTTGGTAAGTATATCGGTACTTTGAAGGAGAATGGTTTTTACTGGGTCAACCCATTTTGCAGCAGCGTGAATCCGGCAGCTAAGACAAAGCTGAACCAGAGCGGCGATGTAGACGGAGGATCCGGGAAAGGTTCCCTGGCAAGTGTCCTTGGCGCATCTGCCAAAGAAAGCAGCGAAGTTCAGATCACAAATAATAAGATTTCCCTGAAGATCATGACTCTGAATAATAACCGCCAGAAGATCAATGACTGCCTGGGTAATCCTATCGAGATCGGTATTGCAGTTATGTGGCGTGTGGTAGATACCGCAAAGGCTGTGTTTGATGTAGATAACTATAAAGAATATCTGTCCCTGCAGTGCGACAGTGCCCTGAGAAATATTGTAAGGATCTATCCGTATGATGTGGCTCCTAATGTAGACACTACAGGAGACGGTATCGCAGATGAGGGCAGCCTTAGAGGCTCCAGTGAAGTAGTTGCCGAGCGCATCCGTAAGGAGATCCAGCAGAAGGTTGAGATTGCAGGACTTGAGATCATTGAGGCAAGGATCACTTATCTGGCATATGCACCGGAGATTGCAGCCGTTATGCTTCAGAGGCAGCAGGCATCTGCGATCATTGATGCAAGGAAGATGATCGTAGACGGTGCTGTAGGTATGGTGGAGATGGCACTGGACAGACTGAATGAGAATGGTGTGGTAGAACTGGACGAGGAGCGGAAAGCGGCCATGGTATCCAACCTTCTTGTAGTGCTTTGCGGTAATCGTGACGCACAGCCTATCGTTAATTCAGGAAGCCTGTATTAATCGTGGCAGATACTAAGGCAAAGAAACAGATTCCGCTCAGACTTTCAGCAAAATTATATGATCAGATCGCTGCCTGGGCGGAGGATGATTTCCGTTCAGTGAATGGACAGATCGAGTATCTTTTGTCGGAGTGCGTAAGGCAGCGCAAAAAGAATGGGAAGTATGTGTCTGAGGAACTGGATGTTCCCCCAGAACTGGATATATAAGAGATCATATAATATTTCTCCTTGACTTTACCTGAGGATAGGGTTATTATGTGAATGAATCGCAACGGCGCGGTGAATTGGTAAACTGCGCCTGTTGCGATTTTTTTATGTGTAATAGACAATTACTCAGTGATGTTTCTATTACATAAAAATTGCGTAGGACTTAATAATACGAGGCTATTAAGATTTATAGAAGGACGAGGAGGAAATCAAAATGAAAAACTATGTATGGAAGAAACTTACAGGAACCATTATGGCAGTAAGCGTTGCCGCATCATCAGTACCAGGACTGGGACTGACCCTGGTAAAGGCAGATGAGAAGAAAACCTTAAAGGTAGCTATGGAGTGTGGATACGCACCCTACAACTGGACACAACCGGATGATTCCAACGGTGCAGTGCAGATCTCAGGAAGCTCTGATTATGCATACGGTTATGATGTTATGATGGCAAAGCATATTTGCGATGAACTGGGCTATGACCTGGAGATCGTGAAGCTGGATTGGGATTCTCTTGTACCGGCAGTACAGTCCGGTAAAGTGGACTGCGTGATCGCAGGTCAGTCTATTACAAAAGAACGTCAGGAGATGGTTGATTTTACATCCCCATATTATTACGCATCCATTATCACTCTTGTAAAGGGAGACGGAGATTATGCAGATGCTGCAAGCGTGGAAGACCTGAAGGGTGTTACCTGTACTTCCCAGCAGAATACGATTTGGTATGATTCCTGCCTGCCGCAGGATCCCGGATGCAGATATCCTTCCTGCACAGGAAAGTGCACCGGCTATGCTGGTAGCCCTGGAAGCAGGAAAATGTGATGCGGTTGTTACGGATATGCCTACTGGAAAAGCAGCATGTATTGCATACCCTGATCTGAAACTGCTTGACTTCACAGGTACAGACGGAGAGTTCCAGGTATCTGATGAGGATATTAATATTGGTATTTCTGTTCAGAAGGGAAATACAGAGCTTCTTGATGCACTGAACAGTGTACTTGACAAAATGACAGAAGATGATTTTACAGAGATGATGGACGAAGCTATCTCCGTACAGCCTCTGTCTGAATAACGGGGAAGGAGAGAGCGTGCATGCTTCCTGAAAGCTTTTGGGGCAGGATTGGATATCTGCTCCAGCAGTACGGAGTGTCTTTCCTGCAGGGCGCAGGCAATACCATGCTGATCGCCATTGTAGGTACATTTTTAGGCTGCGTGATCGGATTTGCAGTAGGGGTGGTGCAGACCATCCCTGTGGATAAAAATGACGGAAAAGGTAAGAAAATACTGGTAGGGATCCTGAAATTTATCATGGCCTGCTATGTAGAGGTTTTCCGTGGGACGCCTATGATGGCGCAGGCAATGTTCATTTATTTTGGCAGTTCTTATCTTTTTAACATTAATATGTCCATGTGGTTTGCCGCCTTTTTCATTGTATCCATTAATACAGGCGCTTACATGGCAGAAACCGTGCGAGGCGGTATCCTTTCTGTAGATGAGGGGCAGACTGAGGCAGCGAAAGCCATTGGTATGACTCATGTGCAGACTATGACCAGTGTGATCCTTCCCCAGGCATTGCGTAATATCATGCCCCAGATCGGCAACAACCTGATTATTAATATTAAGGATACCTGTGTACTTTCCATTATCGGGATCGTAGAACTGTTTTACACTACAAAAGGTGTGGCAGGTGCTTACTATACATACTTTGAGTCATTTACCATTGCCATGGTGATTTATTTTATCCTGACTTTTACCTGCTCCAGACTGTTACGTCTCTTAGAGCATAAGATGGATGGCCCGGATAATTATGATCTTGCCACAACGGATACCCTGACTCACACCAGTGGGATGTATTCCTACAGCAGGAAGAAAGGGGTGGACAAGTAATGGGCGAGCATATTCTGGAAGTAAAGCATCTGGGAAAAACCTTTGGAAAAAACCAGGTGTTAAAAGATATTGACTTTTCTGTAAGCCAGGGAGATGTGACCTGTATCATCGGACCATCCGGATCCGGAAAATCTACCCTTTTGCGGTGCCTGAACATGCTGGAGACACCTACATCAGGAGAGATCAACTACCACGGCAAAGATATTACCGACAAGAAAGTAAACGTACCGGAGTACCGTTCAAAGGTGGGTATGGTATTTCAGAATTTTAATCTGTTCAATAATATGACTGCATTGGAGAACTGTACAGTAGGACAGGAAAAGGTTCTGAAAAGAGATAAAAAGACATCAAAGGATAAGGCTATGTATTACCTGGAAAAGGTTGGAATGGCGCCCTATATCAACGCCAAGCCTAAACAGCTTTCAGGTGGACAAAAGCAAAGGGTTGCCATTGCCAGAGCACTGGCTATGGAGCCGGAACTGCTTCTTTTTGATGAGCCTACCTCTGCATTGGATCCCCAGATGGTGGGGGAGGTGCTGGAGGTTATGAAACGTCTGGCTCTGGATGGACTGACCATGATCATCGTAACCCATGAAATGGCATTTGCCAGAGATGTATCAAAAAATGTGATCTTTATGGCAAATGGTGTGATCGTAGAAGAGGGAGAGCCGAAAAAGCTTTTCCAGGATCCGAAAGATGCTCTTACACGGGATTTCCTTTCCAGATTCCGTAATCAATAGTATGAGATGATATCAGGGCTGCCGCCCGGCAAAATGTTTGCAGATGCGGCAGTCCCGTTTTATATACAGAAGTTTTGAGAAAAAGGTGTGTGGGATAGAACGCCTTTTTTATTTTGTCCCGAAAAATGCCTTGACTAAAACTGGGGAAAATAGGAAAATAAATAGAACTGATATGTCAAAGGCTATCACCGAAGGTGAGCCAGAATATATTTTTGACTGGTAACTGTGAGGGTGCTGAACAGTTGCATTTTGTTTTACAGTGGGGGAAAAGATGAGTACAGGAAAAGAGAGAAAAAAAAGCAGGTATATACAAACTTTGTCTTCTGGTAATGCTGATACTGCTTCTGGTGACTGCAGTGCCTGTTTCTGCAAAAGTGACCAGCGTAAAGAATATTGAAAAGGTTACAGGAGGCAGATTTACCGCCAGAAATGGAAACTGGTATTATTATGACAAAGATGGACAGATGGCAAAGGACTGCCTTTTGTCCATAAAAGGAAAGACCTATTATTTTTCTGCAAAAGGTGTCAGACAGTACAGCTGGCACAAGATCGGTACCAGATGGTATTACTTTGGGAAGAAATCAGAAGGGTACATGTATAAAAATGCATGGATCTACAAGAATGGAAAGAAGACCTATTATCTGCGAAGTGACGGCCGCAGAAGCCAGGGATGGATCCGCAGCCGTTATACCTATTATTTTGATGCAAAGGGCAAGCTGACCACAGGAACGAAACGGATCTCCGGTGTGAATTGCAGGTTTGATTCCAATGGCAGGATGACAGGAAGCGGTCCGTCTGTTTCACTTAGCAGTCCATGCGGGATCCTTGTAGAGGCTGACACCGGAAAAGTACTTTATTCCAAGAACCCGGATCTGCGCCATGCAAATGCAAGTACCACCAAGCTGATGACGGCCATACTGGCTCTGGAGAACTGCAAACTGACTGAGAAGGTGACTGCATCTGCCAATGCAGCAGCCCAGGAGCCCACCAAGCTGTACCTGCAGCAAGGGGAAAGCTTTGTGCTTAAAGATCTTCTTTATTCCCTGTTGATCCCATCACACAATGATACGGCAGTAGCGCTTGCAGAGCATGTAAGTGGGTCAGTGCCCAAATTTGTAAAGCTGATGAATAAAAAGGCGGCTGTCCTGGGATGTAAGAATACCCATTTTGCCACACCAAACGGACTGGATGCAGGGCTGGACCATTATACGACTGCCCGGGATCTGGCAAAGATTGCCTGCTATGCATGGAAGAAGCCCATGATCCGAAAAATCGTTAAACAGCAGCAGGGGACTATCACCAGCCTGAACGGCAATACCTATACCTTCCGCACCACCAATAAGCTTCTTGGCAATATGGACAGGGTATACGGGATCAAAACCGGCTATACCCGTAAGGCAGGTCATTGTTTTGTTGGTATGATCCAGGCTGGAAATGGAAAGACCTATATTTCCGTTACACTGGGAGGTCCTACAAGCGATGCCAGATGGGCGGACGCACGCAGGCTCCTGCAATACGCAGGCATCAAAGTCGGGGGCTTTTGACCCCGACATCATTTAGACGCATGTGGATTGAGAGTATCTTTTGCATTGTGTGTGTGCTATACTGACAATAATCATTTTCGTAAAAACATATAATAAGGAGAACCCATGATTGAATTAGGAAAAAAACAGACACTGACTGTGGTAAAAACAGTGGATTTCGGTGTATATCTGGCTGAAAAGGATGACAAGGAAGGCAAAGATTCCGTACTGCTTCCTGCCAAACAGGTACCTACAGGCACGAAAGCTGGAGATGAGCTGACCGTATTCATTTATAAAGATTCTAAAGACCGTCTCATCGCTACCACCAGAGAACCCATGCTCCAGGTAGGGCAGACTGCAGTTCTGAAGGTTTCCCAGGTGACAAGGATCGGAGCATTCTTGAACTGGGGACTGGAAAAAGACCTTCTGCTTCCATATCATGAGCAGACCACCAGGATGCAGGAAGGGAAAGACGTGCTGGTGGCTCTTTATATTGATAAAAGCCAGCGCCTTTGCGCTACCATGAAAGTATACCATTATCTTTCTACACGTACACCTTATGTGGTAGGCGACCAGGTAAAGGGCCGTGTATACGAGATCAGCGGTAATTTTGGTGTATTTGTGGCTGTTGATGACAAGTATTCTGCACTGATTCCCGCAAGGGAGGCTGCCTGGAAATACCGTCCGGGAGAGATCCTGGATCTGCGCGTAACAGAAGTAAAAGAAGACGGCAAGATGAATGTTACAGACCGTCAGAAAGCATACCTGCAGATCGAAGAGGATGCAGAGTCTGTGCTTAGCGTGATCGATGAATTTGCAGGGGTTCTTCCTTTTGATGATAAGGCATCTCCGGAAGTGATCAAAAGAGAATTCGGCCTGAGCAAAAATGCATTCAAACGGGCAATCGGGCACCTTCTGAAAGAAGGCAAAATAGAGATTAAAGAGAGAAGGATATACAAAAAATAACAGAGGCAAGAAATAATAGAAACAAGAAGCAACATAAACAAGAAATAACAGAAACAAGAAGCAACATAAACAAGAAATACCAGAAACGAAAATTAACGTAAATCTGAAATAACATAAACAAGAAATGAGGTACACACAGTGGCTTTCACGCATCTGCATGTCCATACAGAATATAGTCTGCTGGATGGATCGAATAAGATAAATGAATATGTGTCCAGAGTGAAGGAACTGGGAATGGACAGTGCTGCGATCACAGACCATGGCGTTATGTATGGAGTGATCGACTTTTATCGTGCAGCAAAAGCAGCAGGCATCAATCCTATCCTTGGATGTGAAGTGTATGTGGCTCCCGGCTCCAGGTTCGACAGGGAAGTGGGAAGCGGAGATGACAGATACTATCATCTGGTGCTTCTTGCTGAGAATAACCAGGGTTATCAGAATTTGATGAAGATCGTCTCCAAGGGCTTTGTAGAAGGCTTCTACTATAAGCCAAGGGTGGATCTGGAGCTTCTGCGGGAGTATCATGAGGGGCTGATCGCTCTAAGCGCCTGCCTGGCAGGCGAGGTTGCCAGATATCTTCAGAAAGGGATGTATGAAGAGGGCAAAAAGGCTGCCCTCAGATATCAGGAGATTTTTGGAGAGGGGAACTTTTTTCTGGAGCTTCAGGATCACGGGATTCCACAGCAGCAGATGGTCAATCAGCAGCTGATGCGGATGCACCAGGAAACGGGGATCCAGCTGGTTGCCACCAATGATGTGCATTACACCTATGAAACAGACGCAGATTCCCATGATATACTGCTTTGCCTGCAGACCGGCAAGAAGCTTACAGATACAGACCGTATGCGTTATGAAGGCGGACAGTATTATGTTAAGTCAGAAGAAGAAATGGCAGCGCTGTTTCCTTATGCACCAGAGGCTCTGGAAAATACCCACAAGATCGCACAGAGGTGCCACGTGGACATTGAGTTTGGCAACACAAAGCTGCCCAGATATGATGTGCCGGATGGATATACCTCCTGGGAATATTTGAATAAGCTGTGCAGGGAAGGCCTGGAAGAACGATACGATCCGGTAACAGAAGAGCTGGAAAGCCGTCTGGACTATGAGCTTACCACTATCAAAAATATGGGATATGTGGATTATTTCCTGATCGTGTGGGACTTTATTAAATATGCAAGGGATCATGAGATCATGGTAGGCCCGGGCAGAGGCTCTGCAGCCGGAAGCCTGGTTGCTTATACCCTGGGGATCACCCGAGCTGGATCCTATCCGTTATGATCTGCTTTTTGAGCGTTTCCTGAATCCGGAACGAGTATCCATGCCGGATATTGATGTGGACTTCTGTTTTGAACGCAGGCAGGAAGTGATCGATTACGTAGTTCGCAAATACGGCAAGGATTGTGTGGTGCAGATCGTTACTTTTGGTACACTGGCTGCCCGTGGTGTGATCAGGGATGTGGGCCGTGTACTGGACATGCCTTACGCCCAGGTGGATACCATTGCAAAGATGATCCCCCAGGAACTGAATATTACCATTGACAAAGCGCTGGAAATGAATCCGGAGCTGAAAAAGACCTATGACGAGCAGGAAGATGTACACCATCTGATCGATATGGCAAAGCGCCTGGAAGGACTTCCAAGGCATACATCCATGCATGCAGCCGGTGTTGTGATCAGCCAGAAAGAGGTGGATGAATACGTACCTCTTTCCAGAGCTCAGGATGGCACCATTGTAGCTCAGTTTACCATGACCACGCTGGAAGAACTGGGGCTTTTGAAAATGGATTTCCTTGGGCTTCGTACATTGACGGTGATCCAGAACGCAGTGAAAATGGTGGAGAAGGATAAGGGGATCACCTTGGATATGCAGCATATTGATTATGATGACGGCAAGGTTCTGGCATCTCTTGGCACAGGTCGTACAGATGGCGTGTTCCAGCTGGAAAGTTCCGGTATGAAGAACTTTATGAAGGAACTGAAGCCTCAGAGCCTGGAGGATGTGATCGCCGGTATTTCCCTGTATCGTCCGGGTCCGATGGATTTCATCCCCCAGTATATCCGTGGTAAGAACCGTCCGGATACCATTCGTTATGACTGCCCGCAGCTGGAGCCGATCCTCAGTCCGACTTACGGGTGTATCGTATATCAGGAGCAGGTTATGCAGATCGTGCGTAATCTGGCAGGCTATACATTAGGACGAAGTGATCTTGTGCGTCGTGCAATGTCCAAGAAAAAAGCTTCTGTCATGGAAAAGGAGCGGCAGAACTTTGTATACGGAAATGAGGAGGAGGGAGTACCTGGCTGTATTGCCAACGGGATTTCCGAGAAGACTGCAAATAAGATCTATGATGAAATGACGGATTTTGCAAAATATGCTTTTAATAAATCCCATGCGGCAGCCTATGCCATCGTAGCTTATCAGACAGCTTATCTGAAATATTATTATCCTGTGGAATTTATGGCTGCACTTATGACTTCCGTGATCGAAATGCCTGCCAAAGTGGCAGAGTATATTCAGGTATGCCGTCAGATGGGGATTCAGATCTTGCCTCCGGATATTAATAACGGAGAACGTGGTTTTTCTGTTGACCAGGGAAGGATCCGTTATGGCCTTTCCGCTATTAAAAGCGTGGGCAGGCCTGTGATCGAAGCGCTGGTGAAGGAGCGCAGGGAAAACGGAATCTATCGCACACTGAGTGATTTTATTGAAAGAAACAGCGGGCAGGTGAATAAACGTGCCATCGAAAATTTTATCAAAGCAGGGGCGCTTGACTGCCTGCCAGGCAACCGGCAGCAGAAAATGCTGGTTTACAGCAGGGTAGTGGACCATATCAGCCAGAATAAGAAGAATAGCATGGCAGGGCAGATGAGCCTGTTTGATCTGGTTGGTGAAGAAGATAAAAAGGCTTATGAGATCAGCATGCCGGATGTGGGAGAATACACTAAGGAAGTTATCCTGGCCTTTGAAAAAGATGTGCTGGGGATTTATCTTAGCGGACATCCCCTGGAACAGCACAGAGGTATACTTGAAAAGAATATCAGTGCAAAGACCACAGATTTTCAGCCGGATGAAGAGACTGGACTTTCCGTGGTAATGGATAACCAGAAGGTTGTAGTTGGTGGTATGGTGACGGAGAAAACCATTAAATATACTAAGAATAATAAGGTGATGGCCTTTGTTACCCTGGAGGATCTGGTAGGCACTGTGGAAGTGGTAGTTTTCCCAAGAGATTATGAAAAGTATCAGAGCCTTTTGGATGAAGATGCCCGTGTACTGATCCAGGGCCGGGTATCCGCGGAAGATGACAAGGCCAGCAAGCTGATCCTGGAAAGGGTACGTACCTTTGAAGAAGTGCCAAGGGAGCTTTGGCTGCAGTTTGATGACAGGGATGCATATGCAGACCGGGAAGCACATTTGCTGGAAGAACTGAGAGCAGTTCCGGGGAATGCTTCCGTTGTGATCTACCTGAAGGATGTAAAAGCAATGAAAAAGCTGCCGGCTGGATACAGGGTGGCTTTGCAGGAAGAATGGCTGGAAAAATTCCGGAGGGAATATGGCAGCGGGAACGTGCGTGTAGTGGAACGTGCGCTGAAAAGCTTCTAATATATAGTTTTGTAATATAAAGTTTATAAAAAGCTTCTGAAAAAAACAGAGACAGAGTATTGAAAAATTCAGAAAGATGCTATAAACTAATGCTGAATATGTGTAGAAAAGGTTTAACCCCGAGGTGCAGGCTGTTTGTGTCAGACAGAATACGGGCATCTCAAGGAACTCAGAAGATGGAGGAGTAATTATTATGGCAGAGAAAAAAATTAAGACCATCGGTGTCCTTACCAGCGGCGGCGATGCTCCCGGAATGAACGCAGCGATCCGTGCAGTGGTAAGACGTGGACTTAGCAGCGGATTAAATGTAAAAGGTATTCTGAAGGGATATAATGGACTGCTGAATGAAGAGATTATAGATATGACAGCAAAGGATGTATCTGATACTATCGAACGTGGCGGTACGATCCTTTATACAGCACGTTGTGCAGAATTCCGTACAGCAGAAGGCCAGAAGAGAGGCGCTGAGATCTGCAAGAAGCATGGCATTGACGGACTGGTAGTTATCGGTGGAGACGGTTCCTTTGCAGGAGCACAGAAGCTGGCTGCCCTTGGTGTGAATACCATCGGAGTACCAGGTACGATCGACCTGGATATTGCATGCACAGAGTACACCATCGGATTTGACACAGCTGTTAATACAGCTATGGAAGCAATTGATAAGGTACGTGATACATCTACTTCCCATGAGAGATGCAGTATTATCGAGGTTATGGGACGTGGTGCCGGATATCTGGCATTATGGTGTGGTATTGCCAACGGAGCCGAGGACGTGCTGATCCCTGAGAAATATGACTATGATGAGCAGAAGCTGATCAACAACATTATTGAGAGCCGTAAGCTTGGCAAGAAGCATCATATCATCGTAAATGCAGAGGGTATTGGTAATTCCCAGGCTATGGCAAAACGTATTGAAGCAGCTACCGGTATTGAGACCCGTGCTACTATCCTTGGACACATGCAGCGTGGTGGAAGCCCTACATGTAAGGATCGTGTGTATGCATCTATGATGGGTGCAATGGCTGTAGACCTTCTGGTAGCAGGCAAGAGCTGCAGAGTAGTTGGATATCGTCATGGAGATTTTGTGGATTTCGATATTGACGAGGCACTTGCTATGCAGAAGAGCGTTTCAGAGTATCAGTGGGAGGTTTGTAAATCACTTTCCCATAATTATGACAAACATGGATTACAGAAATAATTTTAACCGACGTTTACAGGAAAGATTTCATAAATTAAAAACAGCACAAATAATTACTCTCAGCTTTGCGGGGGTAATTTTTGTAGGAGGATTTTTTCTCTGGCTTCCGTTTTGTACCGTACCAGGTGAAAGTACCTCTTTTGCAGATGCATTATTTACGGCTACTACCAGCGTGTGTGTGACCGGTCTGGTGACGGTGACCACAGCCACCCACTGGTCGGCCATAGGTAAAGCGGCCATTCTTTTGCTGATCCAGATCGGAGGTATAGGAGTAGTATCTCTGGCAAGTATACTGTTTATTGGACTTCATAAGAAGATCTCCCTGCGGAACCGGAGACTGATCAAGGAGTCCTACAACCTGGATCAGATGTCAGGACTGGTCAAGGTTGTGCGAAAAACCGTACTTTGTATTTTAGCAGCAGAAGGGACAGGCGCAGTGCTGTATGCATTTTGTTTTGTGCCTCAGTTTGGTTTTGGCAAGGGTATGGTTCAGGCAGTGTTTACGGCAGTGTCAGCATTTTGCAATGCAGGGATCGATCTGCTGGGTGAGAATAGTCTGGCTCCCTATCAGGGGAATGTGCTGGTGAATCTTACCACTATGGCGCTGATCATTTCTTCAGGCCTTGGCTTTATTGTGTGGTGGGATCTTTGGGAAAAAATAAAAAAGGCGAAAAAAAGTCACAAGCTGTCAGTGAAAAAAGTTTACAGTACTTTGCGCCTGCAGAGTAAGCTGGTATTAAAGACAACCCTGATCCTGGTTGTTGGAGGGACGCTTCTGATCTTTTTGTTTGAAAGGAATAATCCGGATACCTTTGCCGGGATGTCTACAGGCAGACAGCTGCTTGCATCTGCTTTTCAATCTGTGACCACCAGGACTGCAGGATTTTTCACAACAGATCAGGCAGCATTTACCAATGCCACTTTTGTACTGTGCCTGGTGCTGATGATCATCGGAGGCTCCCCTATGGGTACAGCCGGAGGTATTAAGACCACTACCATTGCAGTGCTGGTGCTTAGCATACGGGCCAATCTTCGTGGTGACACGGATGTGGAAAGCCACAATCGAAAGATCCGCAGCAGCTACATCCGCTCTGCCCTTGTGGTAGCCGGGATGACTTTGTTGACTTTACTGGTCATGGTTATGCTTCTTGCTGTAGCAATGCCCCAGACAGATCTGATGGATATACTCTATGAACTGACTTCCGCAGTGGGGACAGTAGGCCTGTCAAGAGGACTGACCCCCCATCTGAATCTGGCTGGTAAATGTATTGTAATGCTGACCATGTTTCTTGGACGCATCGGCCCCCTTACCTTAGGTGCAGCCGTAGTAGCAAGAGCACAGCGCAGATCAGAGAATATCCATCTTGCGGAAGAAGATGTGATGATTGGATAGGAGACATGACATGAAGGAAAAAAGCTATGCAGTGATCGGACTTGGACAGTTTGGTATGTCAGTGGCAGAAACACTGGCAGAGTCAGATTGTGATGTGTTGGCCATTGATGCAAGGGAAGAAAATATCCAGGAGATTGCAGACAAAGTTACTTATGCGGTCCGTGCGGATGTGCGTGAGCCGGAGGTTTTAAGGTCTTTGGGTGTGCAGAATGTGGATGTGGCAGTGATCGCAGTGGCTGAGAATATGGAAGCCAGTATTATGGCCACTATGCAGGCCAAAGAGCTGGGAGTGCCTTATGTTCTGGCCAAAGCCATCAATGCCCTTCACGGCAAGATCCTTGAGAAGATCGGCGCAGACAGGGTGATCTATCCGGAGCAGTCCATGGGACTTCGTGTGGCAAGCGCACC
>NZ_JAYFUY010000066.1:0-21174 GCF_059933065.1 Blautia sp. HA3515
CTATTTGGGAAACAAAGGGAACCATAGGCTATTAGCTTTTCTCCGTCAAATACTCCCAGGATGGTATTGGGATAGATAAGATAATCCCTGTTTTCTTCACGGCTGGTGGAAACAAAAAAGGCGGGTATCTTCCATAGTCTGGCAGATATGCTCCTGCAGCTTCATGATCTTATCCAGATCTTCTGGGTGCATTTACGGATCGCTGGCTCAAAATCTGTACTATTTATCATAAAAACCTCCGAAAAATTGTATCTATTGTGTAATTAGTTTCAATAGTAAAAGTATAATGTAATAAAACAAGAAAATCTATATAAAAACAAGTTTTAGTCATTGATTTTTTTGAAAAAAGCGTATAGAATGTCTTGTGTAATGGAATGATATTAATGATGTGGATTTTTTACATATAATGTCAGACATTCTTATTTCAGAAAAAAGGCAGGTGAACAGAGTGGGCAGTTGTGATTCTCATGGGCGATAGTAGTAGCATAGGATGGGAAAATTTGATACCCTTGAAGCAGCACTGTTCTTCTGTTCTGTTTTAATTCTATCAATTCTTTTTTTCTTATCCCATGAATCCCTGAAGATAAATTATATCCGATGTGAGATGACACACATTTCGCAGCAAGAATGCCGAGAGGTATTCTTGAACGTCAGCATTTTCAGAAGCGGAAGACAGATCTGCTTTATTTTGGTGTCCATTTACAGCAGAAAATGGCTAAGGAAGGGGATGCCCTGCCCCTTTGCCGGAAATGGAGGAAAGAGGATGGAAAAAAGAACGCAGATTATACCGGAGAGATCCTGAAAGTTATCAGAAGCAATACATCCCCTGCTGTTATGTGCAGCAGGCTGGAAGATTATCATGCAAATGACCTGGCAGAAGTTATGCCGGAACTGACCGTACAGGAAAGATGCAAGCTGTACCGTATCCTGGATATGGATATGCTGTCAGATATTTTTGAGTATACAGATTCAGATAATGCGGCAGAATACCTGAAGGAAATAGACGTGAAGAAAGGGGCTGCGATCCTTTCAAGGATGGAGACAGATGCCCTTGTGGAAGTGCTGCACAAGATCGATAAGGCGAAAAAACGTCTTCTTCTGGATTTGATGGATGATGAAGTACGTCATGATATTGAAGTGATCGCCTCTTTTGATGATGATGAGATCGGAAGCAAGATGACCACCAACTGTATCATTATCCGTGAGAATCTGACTGTGAAGCAGGCAATGAGCAGCCTGGTAGAGCAGGCGGCCAAGAACGACAATATCTCTACATTGTTTGTGGTAACAGAGCAGCAGAAGTTTTACGGAGCCATTGACCTGAAGGATCTGATCATTGCCAGGCAGGACCGGGCACTTGAGGATCTGGTGGTTACTTCTTACCCATATGTGTATGCGGAAGAGGATATTGATGATTGTATCGAAAAACTGAAGGATTATTCCGAGGATTCTGTTCCTGTGCTGGATAATGACAACCGGCTTCTGGGTGTGATCACATCTGCCAATATCATTGATCTGGTAGATGATGAGATGGGTGAAGATTACGCCATGTTCGCCGGCTTGACTGCAGAGGAGGATCTGAAGGAGCCGCTTAAGGAAAGTATGAAGAAACGTATGCCTTGGCTGATCGTTCTTCTGGGCCTGGGTATGGTAGTATCTTCTGTGGTTGGAGCATTTGAGCATGTAGTTACCCAGCTGCCTATCATTATGGCATTTCAGTCACTGATCCTGGACATGGCCGGTAATGTTGGTACCCAGTCATTGGCTGTTACCATCCGCGTACTGATGGATGAGTCTCTGACTGGCAAGCAGAAGGTGGAACTGGTATTTAAAGAGATGAAGATCGGTTTATGTAACGGCGGTCTTCTTGGTATATTGTCCTTTGCTGTGATCGGGCTTTATATTTACCTCTTTAAAGGGAAAACCCTGCTGTTTTCCTATGCAGTTTCCGGATGTATCGGCGTGGCTTTGCTGTTGGCAATGTTGATCTCCAGTGCAGTAGGTACATGTATTCCGCTGTTCTTCAAGAAGATCAATATTGACCCTGCAGTTGCATCAGGACCGCTTATCACTACGGTGAACGACCTTGTGGCTGTTGTTACTTATTATGGACTTGGCTGGATTTTCCTGATCCAGGTACTGCACCTGGCAGGATAAGGAGAATGCCTCATGCAGGCAGATGTTCAGAAATTTGTAGAAGAATGTGGATTTATTTTGGAAACTCATGCAAGAATGTGGATATCCTCTGTATCTTTGTGCAAAAATGTGGATACACTTTCAGTTCTAAGGAAAAGGAGAAATTATAATGGGTTGTACGACTATATTAGTTGGGAAAAAAGCATCTTATGCCAGGATCCACTATGATCGCCAGGAATGACGATTCAGGCTCCGGACATTTTACACCAAAGAAATTTGTGGTGATCCATCCAGAGGATCAGCCTGTGAAATACAGATCAGAGCTTTCTCATGTAGAAGTGGAGCTGCCATCTGATCCTATGAGGTATACAGCTATGCCAAACGCAGTAAAAGGAGTGGGGATCTGGGCTGCAAGCGGCGTGAATGAAGCTGGCGTAGGCATGACAGCTACAGAAACGATCACCTCCAATCCTCGTGTTCTTGGTGCAGATCCGCTGGTGACCTATCAGCCGGCAGGTGAGGATACACCTGAAATCCCGGGAGGGCTGGGAGAAGAAGACTTGGTTTATATTGTACTTCCTTATATTCGCAGCGCCAGAGAAGGGGTGAAGCGTCTGGGGAGTCTTTTGGAAGAAGTATGGCACCTACGAGATGAACGGGATCGCATTCCAGGATCAGGATGAGATCTGGTGGCTGGAGACTATTGGCGGCCATCACTGGATCGCTCGCCGTGTGCCGGATGACGTGTATGTAGTTATGCCGAATCAGCTGGGTCTGGATCGGTTTGATCTTGAGGATGCTCTTTCCACTGAGAAGGAATATATGTGTTCTTCTGATATGCGGGAATTTTATTAATGAGAATCATCTGGATCTGTCCTGGGACGGAGTGCTGAATCCAAGAGATGCCTTTGGCAGCCATGATGACGCAGACCATGTTTACAATACGCCAAGAGCCTGGATCATGGAGCGTTATCTGAATCCTCATACATATAAATGGGATGGAGCAGATGCGGACTATACACCTGCATCGGATGACATTCCCTGGTGCCTGGTTCCTGAGAAAAAAGTGACAGTAGAGGATGTGAAGTATGTACTTTCCTCTCATTTTCAGGGAACACCATATGACCCATACGGTGCTTATGGAGATCCGTCCATGAAGGGAGCTTACCGTTCTATTGGCATTAATCGAAATGATTTCCTGTCTGTGATCCAGATGCGCCCGGGCATGGAGAAATCCCATAATACGCTGGAATGGGTGGCTTTTGCTTCCAGCTGCATCCGGAACGTACTTGTGCCATTTTACGCAGATATCGAAGAAACACCGGAATACCTTTCCAATACCACAGGGCAGGTTTCCACAGATAACTTCTACTGGGTCCAGCCGTCTGATCGCAGCTATGGCAGATGCTTCCTGACAAAAAATCAGTATTCCATATTGAGCGTTATCAGGAAAAGGTAATGGCCAAAGGTCATGAACTGATCTGCAGATATGACCGTCTGCTTGCAAAAGAAACAGATACGAAGAGACAGATGGAGCTTAAGAAAGAGGGAAATGAGCAGATCGCAGATATGTTAAAGCGAGAGACAGCAGATACCCTGGATAAGGTGTTGTTTGAACTGAGCAGTCAGATGCGGAATTCCTATTCAAGATCAGATGCTTAAAGAGTGAGCACCTAAAAGGATAAAAATACGAAACACATATGTAAACACATACGTAAATACATACTGCCTCATTGATTTGTATAAAATGTCAATGTGGCGGTCTGATGTTGTTAATTGCCCTGATCTATTGTTTTGCGGTACTTATCTCTTTTTCTTCTGGAATTTCAAGCATATCCATTGTTTGCTCGATAGTCCAGTTCGTGTTTTTCATTAATTTTTTGATGTTTTCTATTTCTTTGATTTCCATGCCATCGTCCATTAGCATCTGTCCCAGTCTGGTCATTCGCATTACCTCCCTGATCTCATCCAAATCTGACTTATCCAAAAACTTATCTGCCAGTGCATATAGTATAGCTCTTGTTTTTTCTGCTATAAGTTCAGTACTCGGTTTTGTAAGGATGTAGACTTTTCCTCCTTCTGTATGATTATTTTAACAGAAAGAGTTTGGAATTGCCAGTACTGATGATTATGAGGATATGCTTTATAATTATAGCTTTTAAAAACTACAACCTGAAAATCTTCAACAGCATGTCTGCCATGCCTACAGAATATCCTGCGGATGCAAAACATCCGGTAGAGTGTTCCGTCTGTGATCACCATCAGAGGCAGTTTGTCAGAATCTGTGTACATCTTTCTGGCAGTCATTTCCTTTTCTTTTCCGAAAGGAGCAAAATAAACTCCAGCCTTAGGGAAGGCCTGCAAACATTGATTAAACACAGATTCCCTGGCAGCTTCTTTGTTCTCCAGAATAAATATCAGCTGGCTCTGGATAGCTGAAAAATCATCTTTCATTTCTATAAGTTCATTTAAAATATGCTGGGTCGGCTCTTTGCCAGGATCTAACCAGAACAGGATCTTTCGCGGACCATCTGTGATCCGGGAAATAGTATCCGTATTGCCGGCCTGATCCCTTAAAGTGAAATCCGGGATCGGATGAGAGCTCATCATCTGATCCGGATGGATATTTCTGTGACGAAGGGCAATCCTGTGAGTTTCCCCTTTCGCTACATGAAAATCATAGCGGCTGGCGAAAATAGTACCGGAAGGCAGCCGGTTGGAAGTGATCACCCGATAATAGCCCGGCTCTCACATCCAGTGTGATACCTGTCTTCTGCCAGGGAATATCCTCCAGCTGGAAGAAAAGATAGCCGTTCTTGTCAGCCTTTGCAATGGCCCAGTTCCTGGAATAGGTCCAGTCATACTGCTCTTCACCGGTAATAACAAGACGGGCATCCTTCCTGCGGCTTTCATGAATCTGTACAAAACCTTTGTTTTCCCAGTATTCCATGGCTCCGTCCTCAGGATTCAGCCTTGCAGGGATTCCAAGGGTACGGGCAATTGCTACAAAAAGAATGGCACGGGATCGGCTTCCTGCAATTTTCAGACGCAGGGCAGCAGCCGGGGTTGTATAAACGGTTCTTCTTTCTTGTTGGTCATTTTCCTGAATGTTCTCTTCAATCCACTGCCAGATCAGGAAAGGCTTGCTGCGGAACTGATCCTGCTGTTCCTGTGAAAAATAGCCCAGAATGCTTCTACGCCATTTGGTCAGGATCTCATCATCGATCCTGGGATTCCAGATATATTGAAGGAAGAAATCTCTGGGGAACATTTCGCCGTATACAGAGGCCTCTCTGTAGTGCTCGTCCAGGATCTCAGGATAAACATCCTTCTGGTCTTTTTCGGAAAGAACAGACATCAGTTCTTCCATTACCTTCAGCTCGTGGCCAAAAAGACAGTTGCGCCATAAAGGCTGGAACTTGGCTGCTTTATGTCTGCATTTGGCAGACTCGGCAGCAACCCGGTCATTATTTCGACTTTTCCAGGTCTGCAGGAAATGGTTTCAGAATTTCCTACCGTGTCATCAGGCAGCCACATCGAAGTCTTCCCACTCGTCTTCAAGAAATCCTTCTCCCAGCATGCACTCAAAATGGTCATCCTCTCTGGTATTGATCAGGCATTCACCATAGGCTTCTCCGTAAACGGCACAGATGTGCAGACTGCCAAGGCCTGTAACAAAAGAAACACAGCCGCTGGCATCGGTTCTAAGTCGTGGCAAAACCAGGGGTAAACTGGGAATAATTCAGGATCCTCAGCACGGACCTCCGCATCTGGGACAGAGCATCCGTCCAGATCTGTTACATGGATGGTGATCCGTTTGGTGTGGGGCCTGCCTGGAAGCTGGTTCAGCATCAGATTCACATCATCCATACCGATCACGTCCTGGTTACTCCGGTCGGTGTTCTGTCGAAACCAGCGGGAACGGATCATCATGGCTCTTGAAGCTGCATTGGTAAACCAACCCCAGATCCAGGTCAGCCTCCGGCTCACCAGGCACCAAGATAATGCCAGTCACCGTCACACCATACCTCCACCCAGGCATGGTTGTCATCGCAGTGGGACCATCTGGGCACATACACCTGCTCTGGCAGGAATCCCTGCACTTCGCAGTACATTTACTGCAAATACAGACTCTTCCCCACATCTGCCAAAACCATGACGGTAAACATCCAGTGCAGAGCTGGTGCGGCAGTCTGTGGACTGGTACATAGCTTCCTGGCAGCACCAGTGGTTGATCTCAAGGATGGCCTCTTTCATGGAAAGCCCCTGGATCCGTTTCTTGATCTTTTCCCAGAAAAGGGTACGGCAAGGCTTGATCTCTTCCTCGTTGACCCTGTGAAAAAGAACATAATTCAGATACAGTTCTTCAGAAAGCTGGGATCTGTAAGGAGAGTTTTTCCAAAGGTAAATCCCCTGCCAGGCAAAATCCAGAAAGGTATCAAAAGAATAATTGCCTGCGTCACTATAGGGCATACATACATAAAGGTATTTCAGCGCAAGAACCACATCCGGATTCAGTGCGTCCATTCTTTTGCTTATGTGAACTGCAACACCCGGCAGCTTCTGGCAAAAGGTTTCAAACTGTTTTTCAATTCTGGAACGGTTATTTTCAAGAAACATGATAAGCCTCCTTATGATGAGCCAGGATCTCTTTTGCCTGACGAATCTGAGATGCACTGGTATCGCAGGATCTGAAATTCGTCCAGGGATGCAGCACCCATGGAAATATTATTTTTGCGGTAAGTCATAGGACTTTGAAGAAGGGCCTTGCCGGACATGTGCCAGGCACGGGCACCGGTGTAAGTCAAAAGATCTTTTAAAGTCTGTGGATTGATCCCGCCTCCTGCCATGATGCGGATACGACCATCTTCATGGCTGACCAGCTGGCGAAGCAGTTCTTTGCCAAGGCAACAGTTATTCTGTTGGCCAGAGGTCAGGATAGTATGGATGCCAAGCTCTTTTGCCTGTTCCATAGCAGCAAAAGGATCCGCACAAAGATCGAAGGCCCGGTGCAAGGTAACAGACATATCCCAGGCTGATTGGATCAGCTGTCTCATACGTGCCAGGTCCAGAGTTCCGTCCGGATGCAGCACACCGATCACAATTCCCTGGGCGCCAAGCTTGCGAAACATTTCGATTTCCTTTAGCATGATATGAAATTCATGCTCAGTATAACAGAAGTCCCCATATCTGGGACGGATCAGTATGTGGACAGGAAGCTCCACAGCCGCCTGTACTTCCTGAAAAAGACAGGGACTGGGGGAGGTTCCGCCAATCACCAGATCACCACAAAGCTCCAGCCTGGATGCACCACCCTCCTGGGCTGCCAGGGCAGATTCTGTGGAATCCACACATACTTCAAGTATATTGCTTTCCATTTCCATAAGAAAAATCCTCTTGAGAAATTCTTTCAATAAATATAAATAAAATTACTATTTAAACATAAATAAAATTGCTATTTTGTATTTTAACATTGGAGATAACTGGTGTAAACATGGATAATTGCATAAAATCCAATTCTAAAAACTTAAAATATTTATATGATTCTTGGATTTTTCATATATTCATACAAAGTTCCTTCTTGTTATAATAACACCATCAAAGGAAGCAATCCAGACATGGATATGTAAGATAATAAGGAGGATATTTTAGTATGAAGAAAAAAGTTGTATCAGTTATGCTGACTGCTGCTATGACAGTAGGAATGATGACAGCAGGAAGCCTGAATATGGTAGCTGCAGAAGAAGCAAGTTCTGACGAGGAAGCGATCACAGCCACCCTTACTGTATGGGGACCTTCAGAGGATCAGGCAGAGGAGAGCGGACAGTGGCTTCAGACAATGTGCGATCAGTTCAATGAAGCTCATCCGAATTGGGATCTGACTTTTGAGTATGGCGTTTGCCCAGAAGGCGAAGCAAAAGCTACTGTAACACAGGACGTTGAAGGCGCTGCAGATGTTTACATGTTTGCAAACGACAACCTGCCGGATCTGGTTTCTTCTAACGCAATTTCCAGACTTGGTGGTGACACAGAGACAGCTATTAAAGAAACAAACTCACAGGAGATCGTTGATTCTGTATCCATTGACGGTGCAGTATATGGTGTTCCTTTCACAACAAATACATGGTTTATGTACTATGATAAATCCGTATTCAGCGATGACGATGTTAAGAACCTTGATACAATGCTTGAAAAAGGAAAGGTTTCCTTCGAGAGCTTACAGATTCCTGGTACATTGCTTCCTTCTATGTAGCAAACGGATGTACACTGTTTGGTGAGGACGGAACAGATGAAGCAGCTGGTGTTGACTTCTCCGGCGATAAAGGAACACAGGTTACAGATTACCTGGTAGACCTTGTTGCTAATCCAAACTTCACAAACGATGCTGACGGAATCCGGACTTTCCGGATCTTTCGTGACGGTTCTATCAATGCAAAGCTTCTTCTCAGGATCCTGGGATGCAGCAGCAGTGAAAGAAGCACTTGGCGATAACTTTGGCGTAACATCTCCTTCCAACCGTTACTATCAACGGAGAAGAGAAACAGCTGAAATCCTTTGCAGGATCCAAAGCAATCGGTGTAAACCCGAACTGCGAATACCCACAGGTTGCTGTAGCTCTTGCAAGCTACCTTGGAAGCGCAGATGCACAGAAAGCTCACTATGAGATGAGAAGTGTGATTCCTTGCAACACAGAGCTTCTTGCAGACGAGGCAATCAGCAGCGACGCTCTTGTAACAGCACAGAATGATACATTCAACACAACATCTATTATTCAGCCATTCGTAACAGCTATGAATAACTACTGGACACCGGCAGAGAACTTTGGTAAATCCCTTGTAAACGGAGAAGTTACTCATGACAATGCTGCTGAAATGACAGAGAATTTCAACACAAGCATGAACACCTCCGCAGTTGAAGAATAATTAAACTTATAAACTGAAATGACCTGAGGGCATTGCCACATAGATATTGAGGCAATGCCCTTAGTGATGAAAAAGAAGAGGGAAGAGTATGGCGATCAGAAAAAAGAAAAGCAAAAGAATTTGATGAGCCTTACAAGGTAGAGTAAGGCCATTACCAAAGGAAATGCAGCCACAGAGCTTTCCATGATCCTTATGGGATTTGGGAACATTGCTCATAAGCAGGTGATCAAGGGTCTGCTGTTCCTTGCCATGGGAAGCAGCATATATCTGGTTGATGGTGACAAGCGGTATCACAAATCTGGAAACACTTCATTACACTGGGCGGAAATGCACAGGAGGAAGTGTGGAATGAAGCTAAAGGAATCTACGAATATACAGCAGGAGATATGACGATCCTGTTTCTCCTTTTTTACGGCGTTGCTGACCGTGTTTTTGACAGGCCTGTTCATCGTAATCTGGCGGGCAAATATGAAGAGCGCCTATGAGGCAGAGTGCCGCACAAAAGAAGGCAAACATGTGAACAGCTTCCGCGAGGATCTGAAAAGACTGCTCTGATCAGAAGCTGCAACTGGACACTTCTCTACACCGCCTATCACAGGTATTCTTGTATTTACTATCCTGCCTTTGGTATTTATGATCTGTATGGCTTTTACCAGCTACAGTAAGGTAGGCGACCATCTGACCCTGTTTAACTGGGTAGGCCTGAAGAATTTTGCTACTGTGCTTGGCATGGGGAACACCATTGGCAAGACCTTCTGGTCATAAGTACTCGGATGGACCCTGGTATGGGCTGTGTTTGCAACATTCCTGAACTATATCCTTGGAATGCTGCTGGCGATCATCATCAACAAGAAGAACTACAAGGATCAAAGGCTCCTGGAGATTCTGCTTCATGCTTTCCGCAGCAGTTCCACAGTTTGTATCCTTACTTCTTATGAGAAGTATGTTAAGAGAGAGTGGACTGATCATATGTTATGCTGCAGAACGCAGGGATCATCAACAGCCCGCTGGCCGTTTTTGTCTGACCCTACATGGGCAGGGGTAACAGTTATCGTGGTCAACCTGTGGATCGGTATTCCATTTACCATGATGCAGGTAACCGGTATCCTTCAGAATATTCCAAATGACCTGTATGAGGCTGCAAAAGTGGATGGGGCCAATTCTGTTACCATCTTCTTTAAGATCACCCTTCCATACATGCTGTTTGTTACAACACCATACCTTATTACAACCTTTACTGGAAATATCAACAACTTTAACGTGATCTTCCTCCTGACTAAGGGCGAGCCGGTTCCGGTAGGCTATACAGCAGGTAAGACCGATCTTCTGGTAACATGGCTGTACAAGCTGACCGTTGATCAGCAGTATTTCAATGTGGGTGCAGTTGTAGGTATCCTTACATTCGTGATCCTGGCTATCGTATCACTGGTTACATACAGAAACAGCGGTTCTTACAAGAATGAGGAGGGATTCCAATAATGAAAGAAAAAAAGACAGGTTCTATGCGGAGAAAAGGAATCATTTCCGATACGATCGTACATGTATTGCTGGCTGTCTTGGCAGTGATCTGGGTTATCCCGATCCTGTGGATCGTACTGCTTAGCTTCAGTTCCCAGAAGGGATCCTATGTTACCACATTTTTCCCGAAAGGATATACCCTTCAAAACTATGTGCGGCTGTTCACGGATACACAGAACCTTGACTTCCCACAGATGTTTAAAAATACATTTATTATTGCCTGCTTTGTATGCCTGATTTCCACTTTCTTTGTACTTTCCATGGCATACTGTACTTCAAGACTTCGTTTCAAAATGCGTAAACCATATATGAATGTGGCAATGATCCTGAAATTATTCCCTGCATTCATGTCCATGGTTGCCGTATATTATATCCTGAAAGTCCTGAACCTGACAGACGGCGCTATGATCCGTGTGGCACTGATCCTGGTATACAGTGGTGGCGCAGGTATAGAATTTCTGATCGCAAAGGGATTCTTTGATACCATTCCCAAGGCACTGGATGAGGCAGCATACCTTGATGGCGCTACCAGATTCCAGGTGTTCACAAAAGTAACCATACCATTAAGTAAACCGATTATTGTATATACAGTCCTTACATCTTTCCTGAATCCATGGCTGGATTTCATCTTTGCAAAAGGTAATCTGCTCGTGCAAATGCCAAGTGCTATACGGTCATCTGCGTTGGTTTGTGGAAGATGCTTGAGAAAGAGTATATTGATAAATGGTACACCAGCTTTGCAGCAGGTGCAGTATGCATCTCCATTCCGATCGCGATCCTGTTTGTATTTATGCAAAGATACTATTCGGATGGACTTTCCGGTGCTGTTAAAGGCTGATCTGATGAGGTAAGCTATGAAAGTAAGTCTGTGCAGGTTTCACTGGCAGGATTTAAGAAGAGGCCAGGAAACGATGTTTTCTTTTGACCAATGGGATGGGTGGTTATTCTTCCCTGACTGTGATCGGAGATACAGCAAGGAATGACCATGCACTGTTTATGGCAGCAGAGAAGGCGCCTAATAAGCGGGCACGTCTGATCTCCAATGTAGAGGAATATCTGGAGATCCAGGGAAAAAACACCCGCTTCTTTCTAGGAACACGTAAACCGGACAAAGAATCAGGAGGGCTTCCGTTATCTGGAAGCCTCTCGAGATGGAGATGTTTGCACCTGGTATTATCAGGTGGGAGACGTATCTGTAAAAAAGGAGCTGTTTATGCTTCAGGGGAAGATACCATTGCCCTCAGGTATCAGCTTTCTCAGAAAACAGCAAAAGAAGTGATCCTTCATGTGTCTCCGCTTCTGGCCTTTGTTCCAAAAGGTAGAAAAAATCCTGCAAAAGACCAGGTATTTACAGTAGAAGAGAGTTATATTGCAGGGAATGGCCTGGTGCTTCATCAGAAGCACAATGGCACCCTTGTAAAAAAAGAAATTGCATTTTCTCAGGATCTGTACTATGATCAGGATGCCAGAGACGGTCGTGATTCAGTAGGGACAGCCCTGCAGAGAAATCATGAGATCTGTTTTAAGATGGACGATTATTCCAGGGAGTTTTATCTGATCTACAGTCTGGACCGGAGAGTGGATGAATGCGATGCAAATACTATTTCCGGATGGATCCGGCACGCAGAAGAGGACAGACAGGGGCTGATTCGGCACAGTGGCCTGAAAAGTACTGCAGGGCAGACGCTTGCAGCAAGTGCTTTTCAGTACCTGGCACACAGAGAGTCCACAGGCAACGGCAAAGACGATCCTGGCAGGTTTCCCAGATTTTGAGGACTGGGGAAGAGATACCACGATCGCACTTCCCGGGTGCACACTGGCACTTGGACTGTATGAGGAGTGCAAAAGCATCCTGAAAACCTTTATGATGTATTGCAGGAAGGGGCTGATGCCCAACCTGTTTCCTGAAGGTGATAAGGATCCCTTTTATAATACAGTAGATGCACCGCTTTTATTTATCAATGGTGTGTATGAATATTATAAAGCCACCAATGATGAGGAATTTCTTAGAAGCCTATCCTGTGATGGCAGATATCGTATACTGGTATTGCAGAGGCACAGACTATCATATCCATATGGACTGGGACTGCCTGGTTATGGCTGGTGAGGGCAAAGAGCAGCTGACCTGGATGGATGTGCGGATCAATGATGAGCTTCCTACGCCTCGCCATGGCAAGGCGGTAGAGATCAATGCATACTGGTATAATGCACTGAAGATCCTGGAGGAACTGTCACCGCTTGTAGGCCAGGAGGCCAGGGATTATCAGAAGCTGGCCAGCACAGTAAAGAAAAGCTTTCTGGAGAACTTCTGGATGGAAGACAAGGGCTGGCTGAAGGATGTGGTAGATGGCAGCAGAGGAAGAACAGTTCCGCTGCAATCAGGTATTTGCCCTGTCCATGCCTTATACCATGCTTTCTAAAGAGCAAGGCAGACGACTGCTTGCGGCTGTACGGGAAAGACTGTATACGCCGGTTGGACTTCGTACCTTGGATCCGGAGATCCCGGCATTCCATCCGGTATATGGAGGCAGTCAGCCGGAGAGGGACAGAGCCTACCATCAGGGAACGGTGTGGACCTTTCCCATTAGGAGCGTATTACAGGGCTGTGCTTGCCTGTGCAGAAGACCAGGGAATCGGCGAAAAGAAGAAGATGCCGGGCAGGATCTGAATCTTTTGGAAGGATGGCTTACAGAAGGCTGCCTGTTTCATCTGGCAGAGATTTATGACGGGGAGCGGCCAGTGGCATCCAGAGGCTGTTGCGCACAGGCCTGGAGCGTTGGCGAGATTGTGAGAGTTTATAAATTAATAGAAGAATAAATGCCGAAGGGGACTATTTACCAAAATAGTCCTCTTTTTGGCGACAAGATTAATTATTGGAGACTAGATTAAGATGCAGATTATTGAGACATACGGAAAATATATAGAGAAATTTGGAAACGAAGATCCTGCAAAGGCCAGATGGCTTTTGAAAACCGGATGGTCTGCCCAGAATCTGAAATTTCGTTTTGCACCGGATAAAAGGCTGATCCCTGCACACAGATATCTGGCTCATCTGATGATGAACACCATGCTGGCACCCTTAAAAAGACCGGAAATTGTTCGGTGGTCAGCATTTTCACACCCTGTGAGCTGCTTCATGAGGCGGGACTTAGCCCATACAATGTGGAAGCTTTTTCCTGTTACCTTACAGCCTCCGCAGCAGAGCGCGCCTGCCTTCAGCAGGCAGAGGATCAGGGGATTTCCGAGACCCTTTGCAGCTATCACAAAACCTTTATCGGGGCAGCGGACCGGGGATCCTTCCCAGACCGAAGTGTATCGTCTATACCAATCTGGTCTGTGATGCAAACCTTCTTACCTTCCGTTATCTGGCAGATCTGTATCAGGTTCCGGTCTTTGCCATTGATGTGCCCTTTGGGCAGAGTCATGATAATGTAAAGTATGTGGCAGAACAATTGGAGGAGCTGGCTGTTTTCCTGGAAAAGTGTACAGGCCATCCCATTGATGAAGACAGCCTGAAGGAGCGGCTTTGCATAAGCAGGCGCACTCTGGAAAACATATCCAGATTTCAGTCTCTTAGAAAAGACAGGTGTATTCCTACGGATCTGGTGACTCCCCTGTATGAAGGCATGACCAACAACATTCTTCTTGGGACAAAAGAGGAAGAGAAATATACCGCCCGGCTGTTAAAGGATGTTTCACAGGCAAGCCCTGCAAAAGGAAAGAAGATCTACTGGATGCATACCATTCCTTTCTGGTCTGATGCAGTAAAAAAAGAATTGATGTTTCAGGAAAAAGCCCAGATCGTAGGCTGTGAGCTTGCACATACCTTTGATCTTGATGAATACGATTTTGATCCCAGGAAGCCTTATGAAGCAATGGCGGCAAGGATGGTTTACCATGCACTGAACGGAAGTGCTTCCCGCAGGATCGAAAATGGGATCAAAAATGCGAAAAAAGCGGGAGCAGATGGCGCTGTATGGTTTGGACACTGGGGCTGCAAGCACACGCTGGGCGCGTCCAGGATCGCAAAAAAGAAGTTTGAGGAGCAGGGAATCCCGTTATTGATCCTGGATGGTGACGGCTGTGACAGAAGCCATGGAGGCGAAGGCCAGACAGCAACCAGACTTGGGGCTTTTCTGGAAATGCTTCAGGCATAATAAGTGAGGACATGATGAATAATAATAAAACATATTATGTATGCAAATATACGCCAATAGAACTGCTGACTGCAATGGGGGCCAGCTGCGAAAATCTGAATGGAATGCCGGGGGATTTTGAACTTGCAGAACAGATGGTCCATCCCAATATCTGCGGCTTTGGGAAAGCTGTGCTGGAAGCGGTCATGGAAGGACAGGTGAAGGAGCTGGTTCTTGTGAACTGCTGCGATACCATCCGCAGCGTTTATGATGTGCTGGAAGATATGGGAAAGCTGGATTTCCTTTATATGGTAGATATGCTGCATGGGGAAGGCTGCTGCAGCCGGGAGAGGACTGCTCTTCAGCTGAAAGGCCTGGCAAAGGCATATGCAGAATATAAAGGACAGGATTATCAGCAGCTGTTTTGCAGGGAAGCATTTGCAAAGGCATTTGTACCGCCGGTGAAAGAAAAAGGAGCCCATTTAAGTGTTATGGGTGCCAGGATGGGCAAGGAACTGTATGAAATGGTGCAGAAATCCATGCCTTATCCGGTAGAGAACGATTCCTGTGTAAATAATCGTTCTGTAGGAGAGGCAAAGCCGCCGGCAGAGGCGGATTTTGATAAGCTGATGGACTGGTATGCAGGAGAGCTTCTGGGGCAGATGCCATGTATGCGTATGATGGACCATACAGGCCGGAAACAGCTGTACCAGGATCCAGGTTTGAAAGGGATCATATACCATACAGTAAAATTCTGTGATTTTTACAGCTTTGAATATGCAGAACTAAAGCAGCATGCAGCAGTGCCGTTGTTGAAGATCGAGTCGGATTACACCATACAGAGCAGCGGACAGCTTCTTACCAGACTGGAGGCATTTGCAGAAAGCCTGGCGCAGGATGAAACAGAAAGGACAGGAACGAAAAATGGGAAAAGGTTATTTTGCAGGCATTGACAGCGGATCCACCAGCACAGATGTGGTGATCCTGGATAAAAACAGACAAATCGTAACTGGGATCATCCTGCCTACCGGTGCAGGGGCTGCCATTGGCGCAGAACGTGCCCTGGAGGAGGCCCTGAAGGATGCAGGGCTTACAAGAGAAGATATTGATGCCCTGGTTACTACCGGATATGGGCGGACAGCCATCCAGGATGGGGATAAAAGTATTACAGAGATCACCTGCCATGCAAGAGGAGCCCATTATCTGGATCCTGCTGTGCGTACTGTGGTGGATATCGGAGGACAGGACAGCAAGGTGATCCGACTGGATGAGCAGGGAAATGTAGTGAATTTTGTTATGAATGATAAATGCGCTGCCGGAACCGGCCGTTTTCTTGAGATGATGGCCAGAACTATGGAGATGAGCCTGGACCAGCTTGGAAATTGCGGCATCCAATATAAAGAAGACATTACTATTTCCAGTATGTGTACGGTTTTTGCCGAATCCGAGGTGGTTTCCCTGATCGCCCAGAATAAAGAAACAGATGATATTGTCCATGGCCTTAATAAGGCGGTGGCTGCCAAGACAGCAGCCCTTGTAAAGCGGGTAGGCGGAGAAGAAAAATATATGATGACCGGCGGTGTTTCCAGGAATCAGGGTCTTGTAAAAACCCTGGAAGAACGGCTGGGCACAAAGCTTGTGATCAGCGAACAGGCACAGCTTTGCGGTGCACTTGGAGCCGCACTTTTTGCTGCTGATATGGTGGAGCAGGCCTGAAAGGCGAAAAGCATTGCACTAAAGAGCCGGATTGGGTATAATGTGACCTATAAAGTGTTAAGGAGTAGCATTATGGGGATTTGGGCTTCCATTAAGAACAAGCTGAGAAGGATTGTTCCGGTGCCGAGGACTTACCTGGATAAGAAGCTTGGCGATATGGAAAAAGAAAATAAACGTCAGAGCAAGGTGATCGGAGATCTTCAGAAAGCATCTCTTGCCCAGACAAAAGCGATTGAAGAGCTGAAGGCCTTTATTGAGCAGGAGTTCAGACGCAGGGATGACTGGCCGGCGCGTAATGCCCAGCTTCACACAGAAGCTGCAGGCAGGCCGTTGTGGGTGATCAAGTGTCCGGCACCGGAAGGACCGGTAAAGGTACGCTGGGGAGATTACGCATATGCAGTGACTCTGAAGCGCTATCTGGACAGACTTGGCGTGTACACAGTGGTAGACACCAGGGAGGACTGGGGCTGCGAGGAAGACGCAGATGTGGTGCTGGTGCTCCGCGGCTGTCATTTCTACAGACCTGACAGACGGAATGCCAGATGTTTGTACATTATGTGGAATATCAGCCATCCGGAGATGATCACTCCGGAGGAATATGAATTATATGACGTAGTATGTGTAAGCTCTAATTACTATGCCAAATGTCTGCAGGAAAAGGTAAAAGTGCCGGTACTGCCTCTCCTTCAGTGTACAGATACAGAATTGTTTTATCCGGCGGAGGAGTCCGGAGATGACCAGAGCGCAGTACAGGCTAAGGGAGACTATATTTTTATAGGCAATTCCAGAGGTGTTGCCAGACGATGCGTGATCTGGTCTGCCCAGAACCAGCTTCCTCTTAAGATCTGGGGCAGCGGCTGGAAGGCTATGCTGGGACAGAATAAGGGCATGGTTCAGGATACCTCCATTGAGAACAGTCAGATCCCGGATCTGTACCGCAGTGCAAAGGCTACCTTGAATGACCATTGGAAGGATATGCTGGATTATCAGTTTGTAAACAACCGTATTTTTGATGCGTTGGCCTGCGGATTGCCTGTGATCTCAGATTCTTGTGAAGAACTGAAGGAGATCTTTCCGGACGCAGTTCTTTACTATAATAATAAAGAAGAGTTTGATGATTGCATCATGCAGCTGGAGATACATTATGATGAGATCAAAGAGAAGGTGGCGAAGCAGTGGCCTCTGATCCGGGAGCAGTATTCCTTTGAGGCAAGAGCCAGGGAGCTTCTTAAGATCGAAGAAAAATACAGACATACGAAGACAGCTAAGCAGCAAGGAGAATTATGAAAATACTCATTATCATTCCTGCCTACAATGAGGCTGGATGTATAGAAACAGTGGTGGACAATCTGATCCAGAATTATCCCCAGTATGATTATGTGGTGATCAATGACGGCTCCACCGACGATACACGTAAGATCTGTGCCCGAAGAGGCTATAATTTTATGGATCTTCCGGTTAATACCGGGCTTTCCGGAGCAGTGAAAAGCGGCATGCGCTATGCCAATTATTACGGCTATGACTATGTATTGCAGCTGGACGGAGACGGACAGCATGATCCCGCATATATTGCAGATATGATCGATGAGATGGAGCGGACCGGCTGTGATATCGTGATCGGCTCCAGATTCAAGACAGAGCGTAAGCCTATCAACTCACGTATGATCGGCAGCCAGATCATTACAACAGCCATCTGGCTGACCACAGGCGGCAAGTATATCGGGGATGTGACCTCCGGCATGCGCCTGTTCAACAAGAAGATGATCAAGCATTTCGGTTATAATATGCATTACAGCCCGGAGCCGGATACCCTGGCATACCTGTTGAACTGTGGAGTTGATATTCGTGAGGTGCAGGTACACATGTCTGAACGTATTGCAGGAGTCAGCTACCTGAATTTCAAAAATTCCGTGTGGTATATGATGAAAATGCTTTTCTCTATCCTGCTGTTCCAGTGGGTACGGAAAAGGTGAAAGGAGAGTAGACCATGACCATTACATTAAGGGCGCTGCTGGTAGTAGCAGCATTGATCACAGTGATCTGGATCCTGCGGCAGATCCGGAAGTTCAAGGTCAAAATGGAAGATGCCATTTTCTGGATCTTTTTTGCAGCGGTATTGCTTATCCTTGCCATTTTTCCGGAAATCTGCTTTGAATTGAGCAAGCATCTTGGCTTTATGTCACCCTCTAACCTGGTGTTTGTGATCATCATCTTCCTTCTGGTGGAAAAGATCTTTACCTTATCACTTATCGTGTCCCAGCTGGAGGAGAAGATCTCTATCCTGTCCGCCGAAGTGGCGCTTCGCTCCAAGGCAGCCAACCGCCGCCTGAATGACGATGAGGAGATCACCCGTGAGCTGGAAGAACGTGAGGGAGAGATAGAGGGGGAATCAGGAAAGCCATCCTGAGAAAGAAAAGCAGAAATAATTATATGGAATCGAATCGCTGTGAGATGGCCTGCCAAGACTATAGCATGGCGATTTTTTGTTTTTAATTCCGTTGGATCTTAGACCAATATAAACAAACGGTGTAACTTATTTTTGAAATTTTGGTAAGTAGAATAACTGATAGAAAATGATTGTTACGGATAAAATTATGTGATACACTACTTTATATGCCTTGCTTTGATAAGGAAATGGAAATTTATCAATTGTCACATTGATAGGAAAGGAGCATTCATGAAAATGGTAAAAGAGATAAATGATTTCAAGCGTTTTATTGAATTAAATAGAGACAGACTATATGCAAGTGCTGAGAAGGCAGATGATATAGCGTTAGATGATGAGTGGATGCAAGAAGATCAGTGGGATGAGATTTATAAACAAGGAGAGAAAAAAGATGGGAAAATATAATTTGGGTGAAGTATGGTGGACTCAGTTCCCATTTCAGGAGATAAAAGTATCAAAGCGCAGGCCAGCGATTGTCATTGATAAAAATACCATTGCTGTTCTTGCCATGATGGTTACGAGTAAAGCTAAGAAAAATCCGTACAGTATTAGAATTGATGATTGGTAAGAAGCTGGATTGACAAGAGAATCATGGGCAAGAATTGACAGGATCATTCAAATGGATGAATGGCGAATGGAAAAGAAAATCGGTGATTTGTCTGAAAGTGACCTATTGAGAATAACGCAGTTGGTTACAGAACATTTGTCAGAAAAATATCATGAATTTTCTCTATTGGCTATTACAAATCCGACGGGTAAGTATTTGCAGGTTTATGATGAGAGATGGAAATGCTGGTTATTTCCATATTACCGAACAGAAGAATCCAAACAAGGAAAATATAGATAAGCATGCAAGTGATTTGGTTAAAATGCAAGTTACAACATCATACGTTACCAGTGCTCTCCATTGTAAATATTCTGAAAGTGATCAAGTGTATAAGCAATATAAACATATACTGTACAGTCTTGCATTGAATGATGTACCAGAATGCATGAAAGGTGATATTTTTGAACTGGACGGTAAGAAATATGCTTGGAAATCTATTGAAAAATTAGAAGCAGATAGTAATGTGATGGATAAAAATGATGACATTGTTGCTTTTGTGAAGACAAAATGCAAATAGGTGGAGAAATCAAGACAAAAGGCAGGTTAGAGGCTTATGATCAGTCATACATTTGCAGTATGTGCATATGGGCAATCCCCTATATCTTGAGAAAAGCATCCGGTCTGTAGTACAGCAGTCGGTAAAGTCCAGGGTGATCGTATGTACATCCACACCCAGTGACTACATTCGTGATCTGGCAGAGAAATATCACCTGCCATATTACGTGAGAGAAGGCACCAGCAGCCTGCAGGATGACTGGAATTATGCCTATGACCAGGCTGAGACAGAATACGTGACCATTACCCATCAGGATGATATTTATCATCGGGATTATCTGAAATATATGGATCAGTATCTGGGAAAGCATCCGCGGATACGCTGATCGCCATGACGGATTACCGCATTATTAACCAGCACCAGCAGGTTCGGTGGGATGTAAGTCTTCTGATCAAGCAGATCATGAAGCTGCCCCTACGGATTTCGTGTCTGGCAGATAAGCGCTGGGTCAAGCTAGGAGTGCAGTCACTGGGAAACGGGATCTGCTGTCCGTCTGTATGCTATCATAAGGCCATACTTGGGAAAAGTATTTTCCAGTCTGGCTATCATTACGCACTGGATTGGGATGTGTTTGTCCAGATCGCCAGGAAAAGGGAAGATTTACCTATATTCCTAAAGAATTGTTCTACTATAGGATACACGATGGCGCCACTACAAAGGCCTGCCTGAAGAATCAGGAAAAGACCAGGGAAGAACTGGAGATGTTCGGGAAGTTCTGGCCGGCACCGGTGGTGAAGCTTTTGATGCGGTTCTATAAGATCGGATATAAGAGTTATGAAAAGTAACGAATAAAAAAGAAAACCTTCAAATTACTGAAAGTGATAAATGATTCACACAGTGATTTGAAGGTTTTTGTTCGCTCAATGTTTCTTAATATTTTAGTATCTGTTCAGGAAAAAACAGATCTTCAGGGCAAGTCGACCGCCAGCTGTTGGACGAAGATGAGGTCTATAAGTAAGACGCTTCCACCAGATGATAAGTCCTTTTTGGTCTGTCCCGAATAATTTCAGGATTTTTTGATTCTCTTCTGATACAGAAGAAGCATATTCCTGATAAAAACGGGAGATAACATAATGGGTTTCAGACATGGAACTTCCCAGGATATCATGAGAAATCCAGTTTCTGATCAAAGATCT
>NZ_JAYFUY010000067.1:0-20409 GCF_059933065.1 Blautia sp. HA3515
CTTAGAGCTTACATTTAATTATAGGAATGCACCTTCACAGACAGTTACCGTTACAGCGAGAAATGCAGTCCCTATGGATACTTATGGACATACGGCAAGGTATTTGTACTATGACAGCGAAGGTAATCCATCTGGCAGCGCCGGTTCTGCTATGATGAAAGCAGGAACCTACAAAGTCAGATTTGAAGTGGAAGGCTACACTCCTGCTGATCCGGATTCCCTATCGTATGAGTTTACTGCAGGGGATCCATGGACGGATATCCATGAAGGCACCACAGCAGCTAAACGGGTTCATTCTCAGGATGATGCCCTGTGGTACAAATTTGTTCCAACCAAAAGCGGAACCTATGCCTTTGATTCCCCAGGATGGATGCAGGTAAAAGACCGGGATCATGCTTTTGCTAAAATATCTCCCATATCCGAAAAATGGGGTGAGTACTCCGGCGTTTATCAGTATCGGAGACAATATATACTTGATCAAGACCAGGTTTATTATGTGCGTTTTTACTACATGGATGAGGATCAGGGCGAAACTGCTGATGTAACCATTACCAGGATCCCCAATATTGAAAAGATCCAGATCACCAGCACACTGGGGGAAGCGGTTGCCGGTCTTGAAAGCTACACAGAAGCAAAGATTTTGGTTTCCTTTGACAATGGACCCTCAAAAGAAGGCACATTAACATTTGGCTCCTCCATTATCCGGATTGATGAGATGGTCTTTGAACCTTATCTGATCGATGCAGAGGGAAATGAGCATGAAGTATTAGACATTCTGCCTGCCGGAGATTATCAGCTGATATTCAGGAACGGTAGTGTTTCCAGTGATCCTGTACCCTTTGCGGTAAAAGAAATCACCGATTCTGTTCTTTACCGGGGCGCTATTGACTGTGGAGAAGAGATTTCTGTTGTTTCTCCATATGTCCAGCATGCCTTTTACAGCTTTACAGCACCGGCAACAGACAGATATGCTATTTCTGATATTACGTCCAGATACTATAACATTTATAAGAAAACCGACAGCGGCTATCAGTCAGTAAAATATGATAGCATCCAGGTTTTGAATGCAGGCGATACAATCTTTTTTGAATTTCACGGTGGAGGACACCAGGGAGAAAATGCGGCCCTGAGCCTGATTAGAAGACAGAATATTACAGCGATGTCTTTCCCTAAAAAAGAGTACATCCAGATCGAAGGTATGAATCAGGAAATCTGGATACCAGGTGATTTAAGTATAGACTATGCAGATGGCAGCCACGCTGAAATAGGTGTTCTTTTTGGTAAAGCTTCAGTTGAAGATAATATAGGCAACACCATTGCTGTAGAATGGCTGCGTGAAGATGAAAACGGAAATTATGTTCCATGGTCTGCACAGGAAGGTTCCGTTGCCGGAGAATATAAAGCTATCTTTACTGCTGGAACTGTACGCGAAGAGATCAGGCTTTCCATCCTTTCCGTACAAAAAGATGCAGCACGTCTGCCTCAGTTAAAAATGGGCCGTCAAAAGCTTCCATTGAATGAGGATGGCACTAATTATTATATCTTTATCCCGGAAACAGATGGACATTATTCCTTTAATTATTCAGACGGGCATGTAAATGCATCTATAGGGCTTTGGGATGAAGCGAATAATAAGCTAACATATATTGGGCCTTTGGCTGGTGACAGAGAACTGACAGGAGGAGTCAAGTATTTCATCTCATTCTATACCAATCAGGCGCAGGATTTTAATCTGTATATTTACAAACAGCCGGTGGCTACGTCTGTGGAAATTCTGCCTGGCTGGGAGAATGATAACAATGTTTTCATTCAGAATCTGGAGACAGTATATTTCGATAACCTTCGGGCCAAAGTGAAAATGGACGATGGAACAGAAGAGATCCTTTCTCTTGGAGAGACAGATCAGTACGATAATCGTCTTGATGGATGGCTTTATCTCCGGAAGGAAGATGGAACATTGGAAACCAGTCCGATTCCTTATGATAATAGGTGGTCTGTTTCTACAGGAGATTACATTCTTAAATTAGGCTATGGCAAGAAAATGTCAGAGCAGGGCATCCCTGTAAGAATTGTTTCTCTGAAGGATTCTGGTGCGCCTGTTCTTGAAACAGATCAGGTACAGACAGGCTCTGCAGCTTCAAACCGTCTGTTGTATCAGTTCACCCCAAAGGCTTCAGGTGTGTATGAACTGGAAGTGAATACAGATGCTTCGTTGACTGTGTATGATGAAAATGGTAAGTATTTAATCAATTCAAATAATGAAGCTTCTGATATGGCCTTTAACCTTGAAGCTGGTAAAGCTTATTTCTTTAGTCTGTACACAAATAATGAATATGGTTCGGATGTACAGTTGTGCATCAAAAAAAATGAGCTGCCTGTAAAGCTTGAAACAACATTGCTGGAGGATGTGACTTATATTCCAGGTATGGACAGCTATTCAGATGTAAGACTGCAGACAGTGGCTATATATGAAGATGGCCGAAGAGAAAAGGTAAAGGCGTATGATCAGATCGCCGGTTGCAATGTGTATTACAGTGTTTTGTCAGAATCAGGGAAAGAGATGGATTTTGATGAGACCATGAAAAAGGGTACTTATACAATCACACCGGTTCTTACGAAAGATAACCAAAATCTGCAGATAGCTGCTGCAGGTGTGCAGGTGAAAGCAGAAAAGCCGCAGGTTACAGAAACATTGATTCTCGGACAGTGGACAGATGTAAAAGAAACCTATCGTCACCTGTACCGATTCACTGCTGCTAAAGATGCTACTTATCAGATTCAGACAGAAGAGGGTGCTGACGCAAGCTTTTACCGGGAAATGAGCAGCCGGTTCAAGAAAAAAGGACAGACCTATCAGATGGATGAAGGGGAAATCTGTATTGTTGCAGTCAGTGCCTACAAGGATTCCAGAATCCGCATAGTGGAAATGTCTGAGGAGAATCCTGGACAGCCAGGTGCTGACGGAGAAATCACTTTAACAGATGGTTTTAGGCAGGAAGTTACCATAAAAGCTGGAGGTGAACAGATTTTTGTTTTCACTCCAACGGTCAGTGGGGATTACCGGATAAAATCAGAAGGTGGATCGGACACTAAGGTAGTGTTATATTCAGATGAGAATCAGCTTGGTGAGGACGATGACTCCGGGTCTTGGAAGTAATTTTTCATTGAAAGCTTCTCTTGAAGCCGGCAAGACCTATCGCTATATAGTTGACTTATATCACAAGGATGAAAGCGGAACCACTACTGTATGCTTCGGTTTTGTTCAGAATAAAGATATCAGCAAATTAGAGCTGGTATTGAAAGAGGGATTTTCTGACGCAAATAATACAATATTTACCAACCCGCTGATGGCTTACAGTCTTAAGGTTACTTATCAGGATGGAAGCGAAAAAATAATAGAAGATGATTATTATCCTACCCTGAAAGATGACTATGGAAATGAAATAAAAGTGGAGGCTTCATCCGAAATGGACGGCGATCCTGAAACGAATGAAGTGTTTTTTGTATATGATCTGATGTATAAGAAAGAGGATGGCAGGACCTGGAAGAGCAGCACAAACGGGAAGATACCTTGTGGGAGCATATCAGATATAGAGGCTCTTCAGATCGGCACCCCGAAAACAACTTCCTTACAGTCAGGCCAGGAATGTTTATACAGATTTACAGTTCCTGAGGATGGCAATTATTTTATTCATTTTGATTCCGGGAATGATGAGCTTTTCCTGAATACTGAGTTTTGTTCCTATTACACATATTTTCAACTGGGACAGTGGGATGTTCGTCTAAATCCCATCAGGAAAGACAATAGTGGACTTGTACCGCTGAAAAAGGGAGTTTCTTACCTTGTTTATCTTGGAAATCATGGTGAAGAGCCTGCCAATGCATTCTCATTCTATATAGCAAAGGCAGACGAACTAACATCTGTAGAGTTGAAAAAAGCTCCGGATAATCCTTTTGTATATCCAAATGCGGATGATAGTATTTCTCTTGATGGAATGGTGATTACTGCCCATTATGCAGATGGAAGCAGCAAAGATATTTTACAGGGTGAGACGGATCCGGCAGGCCGGTTTGTGCGTGTCCTGTACTGGAAATGGATTGGGAATGATACCCTTCGTGTTTTCTTTGCATTTGGCAGCTGCAGAAGCTTTGTTGACCTGAAAGCAGCTTCTACAGAGCAGCTCCCGGTACTTGAAACCGGAGAAACCATCCCAGGTGCCTGCAGCCGGCAACCAGCTCACAGCATTTCGATATACACCGGAGGAAAGCGGTTTTTATTCCTTTGATATGGATCAGGATGACTGGATCAAGGTTGTAGAAGAAGAAACAGGCAAAGAAGTGAAGGAGCTTAATGGCTTCTATTTGGAAGCCGGAACTTCCTATCAGGTTTATACGCGCACAAGGTATGGTGATGACACTATTACTGTACTGCGTGGTGTGTGCCAGTGGGCAGAAGAGACTGAGATCAGTGCTACCTGTACAACAAATGGCAGCATTACTTACAGATGTAACGTTCACAATCACACAAAAACCTATCAGACACAGGAAGCATATGGACATGCCTTTGGAGAATGGGTCACTGTAAAGGAAGCAGGCTGCGAAACAGAAGGACAGCAGCAGCGAAGCTGCACAAGATGCCACATCGTTGAGACCAGAGCACTTCCAGCCAAGGGACAGCATAGTTTCGGAGAATGGACCACTGTAAAGGAAGCAGGCTGTGAAACAGAAGGACAGCAGCAGCACAGCTGTACAAGATGCCATATCGTTGAGACCAGAGCGCTTCCGGCCAAAGGACAGCACAGCTTCGGAGAATGGATCACTACAAAAGATCCCACTGTTCTGGAGACAGGTGTAAAGGAGCGTATCTGCTCCCAGTGCGGAAAGAAAGAGTCAGCTTCCATAGAGAAACTGGCAGGTACGATTTCGCTGAGCGTGAAAGGCACCATCCCGCTGAAAGTAAAACAGTCCTACAAAGTGAAGGTTACCATGGGCAAGGGAGACAAAGTTGTTTCCTGGAAGTCCAGCAATGGAAAAGCTGTATCTGTGAAAAACGGAGTGATCAAAGGCCGAAAAGCAGGGAAAAAGGCTACCATCACTGTACTTCTTAAGAGTGGTAAAAAAGCAAGCTTTAAAGTAAAAGTACAAAAAACCACGGTTACGACCAAAAAGCTGACGGTTACAAATGCAGTGACAAAGAAAAAAGATCGGTAAGACGGTTACCCTGAAAAAAGGAGAAACCTTAAAGCTGGCAGCTGCAGCAGTACCTGTTACAAGTCAGCAGAAGATAACTTATACATCTTCTGATAAGAAGATCGCATCGGTTACAAAGAAAGGCCAGATCAAAGCCAGAAAGAAAGGAAAGGCAACGATCACAGTCGAATCCGGTGCAAAAACATATCGGATTAAGATCAATGTAAAATAACCTGCAATCGAAAGGGAAGAGGCCTCTGGCTTCTTCCTTTTTCATATATGTCTGATTTTGATGCTATAAAAATTGACTATAATCATGATTTTTGAAAGTCTTTGCAGTTTCGGAATGGGGCTGACTCTTAATTGACAAATCCTCACACTGAATAGTAAAATTAGCTGTAATAAAAAAGAAGCGGAAGCGAGGAAAGGAGCAGGTATCTGACCTGTTTGACCGGGGGAAGACAGGCGGAGGGATGATATTATAAAAGGAGCGTAATGAGTATGAAAAACAGCCATTGGAGATCTTTTAAAAAAGGGATGTCCTGGTTTTTGGCGTTTGCAATCGCAATGGGAAGCCAGGGCACCGGGTTGTCTGCTGCCACGCTGGATTACGGGCAGGAGTACCAGGTGGCTGTCAGCAGTGACGTGGATACGTCTTATCTGCAGATCAGATCTTACAGCAGTGAGGATGTACCAGATAGAGGACGTACCGGCACAGGTCAGCGAGACCGACACCATCCCAGATGGAAGATGCAGCGGTACCAGATAGCGAGGCTGATCCATCCCAGATGGAGGATGCAGCGGCACAGGGTAGTGAGGCTGACACATCCCAGGTGGAGGATGCAACGGTACCAGATAGCGAGGCTGATCCATCCCAGATAGAGGATGCAGTTCGGCACAGGGCAGCGAAGGCTGAACACGTCTCAGATAGAAGACGTTTTCACTGACGGAGATGGTGTGCTTGCTGACAGTCATGAAGAAACGGCAGATACCACTCTTCTGGATGCTCCTGCAGATGCACAGGAAGGCACCATTCAGTATCTGATCGAGGAAGCAAGGAAGGCAGGCTCTACAACACTTAACCTTAAGCCTTGGACGACAGCTTTCCGGACTACAGTAGAAGAGAATCTTCTGATCCCTCAGCGGGATGGATATTGTACTGGATCTGAACGGCCACACCCTGACTGTGGATAAGTCTTCGGCAGAGGCTGGCAAGGATACCAATAATATTACTGTATACGGACAGCTTACCCTGAAGAACGGCAGCTTATCCGGCAGTGTCATCTTCTGCTTGGCAACGAGAATACAAGAGGCGTATTTGTATGCTATGGCGGCCGTCTGGTCCTTGGAGAAGGAGTCAGAGATCACCGGCTATGCTGCAGCAGGCCGGGGCGGCGGCGTGTATGTAAGTGATGGGGCCGGCTCTGTCTATAGAGTGGCGGCATGATCCGCGACAACTGCTCCGGTATCAGCGGCGGCGGCATATGGATCTATCATGCAAGTGACCTTTCCTATCAGAGATGGCACCATCACCGGGAACAAGTGCTGCGCTTAATGGGGGCGGTGTGTACATACAGTCTTATGACTGTGAAACAAGTCACCTGTGGCAGTGGGATTTCCATTACAGGGAATCATGCGGATCAGAACGGGGGAGGCCTTTATATCCATAGTGTGTCTGATGTGGAAAATGAATGGATCTTTGATGGCCCGACTGTTTCAAATAATACTGCCGGTATGAGAGGCGGTGGTGTTCATGTTCAGGCTCCGATCCATTTCACAATGGTGTCCGGAATGGTATCTGATAATCAGGCAGTGTCCTATGGCGGCGGCATGTATTTTTACAGTACTGACAAGATCCGGTCATCTGTCAGCCTTATGGGCGGCACTATTCAGGAAAACTTACTGACTGATGAGGATATTAATTATCAGTGGACCGACTCTCATTATGGAGGCGGTGTGTGGATCAGCAATTATGCAGATGTGGTCCTTTCCGGAGTACAGATCCTGAATAATAAGACTATTGGCACCGGCGGCGGTATTGCCACGGGAGCTTACTGTAAGGTACAGATCCAGGAGGGAACCCTGGTAAATGGCAATAAAGCCAGCTTTTACGGCGGCGGTATATATGGAAATGGAGCCAATGTTGTGACGACCGGCGGCGAGATCTCTGATAACCAGGCACAGGGAAGCACTTACGGCTGGGGCGGCGGACTTTATTTCTCAAGCGGCAAACTGACAGCCAGCAGCGGTAAGATCTGCAGGAATACAGCAGATAATGGAGGCGGCGGATATATTTCAACAGCAATCCTTTCCGGAGATGTGATCATTTCTGATAATCAGGCAAAGGGAAGTGGCGGTGGTATATATGGAAATGTTACCATGTCTGAGCAGGCCAGGATCGAAGGAAATAAAGCGGACAGTATAGGCGGTGGTGTGAACGGATCTCTGGTTATGAATGGCGGCATCTGTACCACGGCAACAGGGCCGGCGGCAATGGAGGCGGCGGAGCCTATGGGACTGTAACCTTGAATGAAGGGAGAGATCTCCGGCAACAATGCTTCCGGAGTAGGCGGCGCAGTACGAGGCACCCTTTACATGAAGGGCGGAGTGATCAAAGATAATACTACCAGCAGCAGCGGCGGCGTTTTATTTGGTGTCGGTACCATTTCCGGCGGTGAGATGACGGACAACGAGGCAGGCAGTAACGGTGGTGTTGTATATCTTAGTAGAAAATAACAGGCTTCTGACTATTACAGGAGATGTAAAGATCTATAACAATCGTGCCAATTATGGTGGTGCTATAAGTCTGGCTGGCGGTACTGTCCAGATCAGCGGCGGTGAGATCAGTCATAATCAGGCTTATATATATGGCGGTGGTGTTTATGTATGGACGACCAATACCTTAAATCCGAAGATCATCATAGAAAAAGGTGCAGTGATTTCTGATAATCAGGCGCCGGGGTCAGGTACTATTCCAGGCGGACAGGATCTGTATGTGGCGGCTACCCTGAAGGTAAATAATAACGGCAATCTTACTTATTTTACCCCTGTTGTCAGTCTGGCAGCAGCAGACCAGATGAAAGCACAGGATGGAACACCGGGAATTGCCTGGTATGATGAAACTACGGATGAAAGGAATATCCAGGGACTGGAGCTGGATACTACAGAGCGGACAAAGGTTTACCGTTATACCTTTCTTTATTCTGAGCCTGAGACAGAGATGGTGGCAAGACTGGATGATTCTGCAGAAGAATTTACTACCGTTCAGGCAGCGGTAGATGCAGCCGGGGATGGACAGCTACACAGGATCACCCTTTTAAAAGAGGATAAAGAGGCGGTGACGATCCCTAAGGGAACCAGGATCTGCTTTGATCTGAATGGGAATACCATCCGGGGAAGCTGGAAGACGAATACTCCTGTGTTTACAGTTAAGGGAGAAATGACCCTGGAAGACACAAGTGAAGACCAGACCGGATGTATTACCGGAGGTGTATCGGCTCGGTATGGCTTTGGAGGAGGCATCTTTGTCCAGGATGGAAGCCTGGTTATGAACAGCGGGACTTTAAAGGCAAATGGCAGCGGAAGTGTTTTAGTAATGGACAGGGACAGCTCTTTTGTGATGAATGGAGGCCTGATCACGAAAAACACACAGTCTGCGGTAGCTGTTAATGCCGGATCCTTTACAATGACAGGAGGAAAGATCACCTGGGAACAGCGCTAACCAGGGCACAGGCGTTTATGGCTGGGGTGGTGCAAAGGTTCGTATAGAAGGCGGAGAGATCATCGGGAATAGTGGTAATCAGGGTACAGGACTTTATGTACAAGGCAGGCTGGACATTACCTGGGGGCAGGATCTGTGATAATAAAACAAGTAATTACGGAGGCGGCATCTATCTGTGGAGAAGCACCTGCAATATGTCCGGTGGTGAGATCTCCGGCAATACAACTACCAATGCCAATGTAAACTGGGGCGGAGGCGGCATTTATCTGTCAAGTTCTACCCTGAATGTTACAGGTGGATCCATCACAGGGAATACCACCGGCAGTGTAGGCGGCGGTATCCGTGTAGGCGCAGGCAGTACTGCTTCTGTGACAGGCGGAGTTGTGTATGGCAATCAGTGCTCGCTTGGTAAAAGTGATATATATGCAGCAAAAGACGCAGCTCTTACCCTGATGCCAGCTTCGTCTATGGAGCCGGGAGATTATAATTGCTGGTATGATTGTGAAAATTATCAGGCATACACGGAAGCTGTTACATCCTCCGGTCTGGAACAGAATTGTCACTTTTATGCCCTGTACATGGAGGATCCATCTTTAGAAGCGGCAGCTCAGATCCTGGATGAAAACGGAGCCGGACAGAATTATCCATCTGTTCAGGATGCAGTAAATGCAGCCACACAGGGACAGAGGATTTATCTTCTCAGGGATATTGAAGAAAGTGTGCAGATCGGAAAGGACAAGGATGTGGTCCTGGACTTAAATGGATATACCTTATGCTCTTCACGGGAAAATGTGCTTGATATAAGAGGAAAGCTGGAAGTAGACAGTACCACAGGTCATCCTGGCACCAATCCGGAACAGAGCCAGGGCGGCAGGATCCAGCCGGCAGAAGGTATTACCGGCAACAGAGGTGTCTTTGTAAGAGAAGGAGGAGCCTTTATCTTAAAGGGAGGCGTGATCACAGGCTTCTCCGGCGTAAAATATGGCGGCGGTATTTATGCAGATCAGAATGCTTCCGTTACCATCAGCGGGGGAGAAATCACAGGAAACCAGGCTGTTTATGGCGGCGGTATAGGATTTTACAGTATCAGTACCACTGCCCCTTCTTCCTTTACTATGACAGGTGGAAAGATCTGTAATAATCAGGCCGAAAAGAATGGTGGCGGAGTGTATATGGGAAGAGCCTTTAACCTTGCCAACCAGATCCTGATATCAGGCGGTGAGATCTGTGAGAATACAGCCGGCAGCCATGGCGGCGGCGTAAGTGCTGATTTTAATTTTATCCAAGGAACAGATACAGCCTCAATGATCAGCATTACCGGCGGCAAGATCCATCATAACACAGCGGAAACGGACGGAGCCGGTGTTTATATCCAGTATTGCAAGACAGTCGTGATCGGACCGGATCTGGAAGTTTCCAATAATGTGGGAAAAGGAGCCGGCGGCGGCATCCGTACCACATCTGTAGGGGAAGTAACCGTAGAGAATATTAATGCCCACCATAACCGGGCAAAAACTGGTGGTGGCCTGTCCTTAAGCGCAGGAGAGGTGTTGGTAAAGGATTGCAAGGTCCATGATAACAGTACAAGACAATATGGAATCAGCAGTTACAGCGGAGGTGCCGGTCTTTACGGTACCCAAAAGCTGGAAGTCCAAAAAGGTGAGTTCTGGTTAAATGGAGCGTATTACGGTGGAGGCCTGGGTATTGGCGCAGGCACAGCCGGACAGACAATCATCGGGAAAGAGGTCTATATCCATGATAATAAGGCATCCTATGGTGGGGGTCTTAGGATCGATACAGTAGGAACGCTTACATTAAATGGTCGGATCGAAAACAATAGCGCCACTCACGGCGGTGGACATCAGTGACAGCCACATCTTCTGAGCTTCATTTTGCAGATGTGTTGATACAGAACAATAAAGCAGCTAGTAGTGGTGGCTTTGGCGGCGGTGTTTTTTTTGACTCAGGTACAGCCTCCAAGGTGTATATAGAGGATCCGGCCCGGATCATTACGAATACTGGAGGTTATGGCGGCGGTATCGCTTTCTTTACAGGATATGAAATGTATCTGACAGGTGGACGGATCGCAGGCAATCAAGCAAGTAATAATGGCGGTGGTATTTGGACCCGGCTGTCACAGCTGACCTGGTCAGGCGGTGTGATAGAAGATAATACGGCATCAAATACCGGCGGCGGCATTTACATAGACGGTAGCAGAAACTGGTCCACACGGGAAGCACAGATCACAGGAGAAGTACAGATCATCCATAACAAGGCACCCCAAGGTGGCGGTGTGGGAGTTGGTGAAAATACAGCCCTTACCATGGACGGAGGCCTGACCAGTAATAATAAGGCAACCAATGGTGGCGGAGTATGGGTTTCAGCAGTGATGGGACAACTTGTAATAAAGAAGTCAGCAGAAACCGGAAGCACAGGCAAGCTGTATGGAAACCAGGCCGGTTACGGCAGGGACGTTTACGGAAACTATGATAAATCCTATAAGAATTCTAAAATCCAGCTGTTTGCAGCAGCCGATATGTTTGGGGCTGATGAGAATAAAAAGGGCAGCTGCTGGTATAATGAAACGAAAAAGTTGGCCATAACAGATCCCATTGAGTATGATCCGGTAACCAGGGCCTGCTGCCTTACTTTTCAGTATGATTCACTGGAGTTTGTGGCAAAGATTGAAAATGAAACTGGTACTTATTATGATGCATATACCTCCCTTCAGCAGGCTGTAAATGCTGTAAAAGAAGGAAAGTACCAGGATGGGGCACCGGAGATTTATCTGATCAGGGATATTAATGAAAGCATTCAGATCCCGGGAAGCGTAAGTGCAGTGCTGAACCTGAACGGGCACAAGCTGCAGGGCACAGACACTGCCATCACCTGTTCCGGTAATCTTAGGATCGTGGATGAAAAGACAGAAGGACTGGATCCGGGAGAAGCGACAGGAACCATATCAGGAAGCACAAGAAAGCTGGGCGGCGGTATTCTGGTACTGTCCGGCGGCCAAGTGACTATGGAAAGCGGACAGATCAGCATGTGCACAGCACCTACCAATCAAAGCAATTGCGGCGGTGCAGGCGTGGCTGTCAGCGGCGGCACCTTTATCCTGGATAACACAGCTTCCATCAATGAATGCAGTGCTGCTTGTGGAGCGGCTGTTTATGTAGGAGCAGGAAGCAGTCTTTTTGAAATGAGAGGCGGAACCATCTGCAACAATGCTGTGCAGAATTATTGGGAATGTGGCGTTATTTACAATGCCGGCGGTACTGTACGGATCAGCGGAGGAAAGATCACAGACAATGTGATATCTGGCAACGGTATCATTTATCTGTCCAGCGGTAAATGCGTTTTGGAAGGCGGCGAGATCACCGGAAATAAAGCAAGATACGGCGGTGGTGTTTATATAAGAAGTGCAGCCAGTGTGTGGATGAGTAATACTCAGATTTCCAATAATCAGGCGACTGTAAATGGTGGCGCTATTTATAATGAAGGCCAGCTGAATATTTTTGAAGGCACTAAGATCACCTGGGAACCAGGCAGTAATGGGTGGCGCTATTTACCAGACAACCGGCAAGATCAAGATGGCAGGCGGCACTGTCACTGGCAATCAGGCGGAGAAGGGCGGCGGCCTTGCACAGAATCCCCAGGTGGCAAATGCAGGCAGCTTTATCCTGTCAGGAGGACTGCTGTGCGAAAATAAATCCACGGTTGACGGAACCGGAAATGATATTTATTCCCTTTATGAGGGAACCGGAAACTACGAAAATGTAAGCGTAAACCAGAAGCCATCTGTCACACTGATCCAGGCAGCAGCCATGAAAGCGGACAACGGCAAGGCCGCAAAGTATAATGCGTGGAGAAATGATGCCTATCGTGGAAACCAGCTGGAAGGCACAGATGTGACCAATGGTTACTATATTACCGGCGGTATCGACCAGAGCAATAATCTGAAGCTGACTGCTGTTACATATAAGGAAGCAGAAGTAAAAGGCCCGGCAAGCACGGTAAAGGTAGATTCCATTACGGTAATGAATACCAACAGTAAAGACGGTACTTCGGATGGCGGCGGTGCTTTTGACACAGAATGTGCCGGAGATGAAAAGACTGCCTTGCAGCTTCTGGAGGAAGGGGACAGCCAGACAACAGAAGCGCCGGACGAGGTTACAGAGGACGAAACCCAGGAGGAGATGGCACAGCGTCATCACTACTTGTATAATGGTCAGATCCTGAAGATGATCTGTCATAATGGTAAGTGGTATGAGAGAGACCAGGCTGTTCTGTGGAGCCCGGGAAATGACAGCTCCTATACCAATGGGATCGTGAGAAGCTTTGATACTGTCAAATATGATCTTTGTTTTACCCTGCAAGATACCGGGAAAGACGAAGAGGATGAAGAAGGGCAGGAAGGGAATTCTCCTGTAACAGATGAAACCTTACAGCTGTGGGTGGAAATGAAGCTGCCGGTAGACAGCAGTCTTGCTTCTTTCTACGACATGAACATGAAGTATTATTATATTTATGAGCAGAAGCAGGCAGATGGAAGCTATGCCCAGTATTTAAGAGGCTACTGGGAGCTGGAAGAAAATAAAGGGGGAACTGTTTACCGCAGCCTGGCCATCAGTGTGAAGGGCATGAACAACGGAGACCTGATTAAGCCTTCCTTTACCGCATGGGTAGGCGGAAATGAGGAGAATGAACAGAATCCAAAATCCTGCAGTTCCAAAACACTGACCGTATCAGCGGCACCAAGATATAACGTGCTTCTTAAGAGAAACTCCCAGCTTGCCTATACCAGCTACTTTGATACGGAAAGCGGTGAGGAAACCACAGAGGAAGAAGTAAAAAAACTTCAGGATGAAGGCAAGGATACCAACCATATTGTCTATGGTACCATGCTTGGATATGGTATTACCCTGCAGATGTACAATAATAAGACCAACAAGGGAATGCGGGGACTTCAGGTGCCTACAGGGGACATCCAGTTTGATGTAAGCTTTGGCGGAGAACTGGTGATGAATGGCTCCACACTTGGAGAGAACTCTGCCCCTTATGCATGGGCTTACAAGGCCAATGAAAACGGAGAGACGGGGATCAGCTTTAAAGGTGAGGAAAATACGGTCAATGTTGACTGGAATGATGAGGATGATTATACCAAGACTACCACTTACGGCTGGGATGCGGCTCCCTATAATACAGGGAACAGCGCTATCGGCTGCTACAGCGGCGGTTTTTGGAATGGAGCGTTAAAGCAGAGAAATGAAACAGGCGATAAGCGCCTTACCCTTCATTTTACAGTCAGCAATTACTCGGCAGCGTCCTTCAGTCCTTCTGCTACAGCCAATGGTTCCTGGGATAGCCAGGTAGGGGGAAGCGGATATATTAACTCCTTCTCTGCCGGATATGTACAGGTGCTGTATCCATTGGATAAAACTACTGTTGATGGACAAAGCGGCTATCTGGAGATCAATATGGAGTGTGCTGCTTCTGATCTGGATATTAGCAGCGTTACAGGGCTTACTCCTGAGTCAACCGAAAAAGGCCTGGATGTAATGGAAAGCTTCTTTGGAGAAAATTATAAGAACCATGCAGTCCATGAGATGACTTATCTGGATAATTACCTGAACCACAGCACAGGTTTATATATTTATGGTGGGGATGGAAACGGAGACCATCTGTCGAAGAATAATTACTTCAGCAAGGAGACTGGCACGGATCTGATCAGCACCCAGGAAGGCACAGGTTCTACTCCCCTGGGAAGCCAGGTATACATTGATGCAGAGGTGTCTTTTACCAGCAGGGAATATTATACAGATGATGTGAATGATCCCCATTATATCCCAACAGAAGAATTCGACCCACAGGTGGATAATCTGCTGGAATACAATTACCTTACCGGAGTGAATCTTCTCCAGAAATTTGATTCGGATGCCTATACGCCTGTCTGTGGAGAAAAGATCATTGACAGACAGGTGAACCAGGGTACAGGAAACACCTGGAACTGGGTAGGAAAAAGTGCAGGGACCAACAGCACCAATGCTTTTCTGGTAGGCACTTCTGAGTCGGCAACCACCTGGTCATCCTCAGGAAACCTGAAAACAAAAAGCTTTAAGCTGACCGTACTATACGGTGCGAAGCCTGATGGAACCAACTGGACGAAGACAGAAACAGCAGATGGGCTTACCGGCGGGGAAGCAGAGATGGATGCGCACACAGAGGAGGAGCTGATCTACTTTACTTCCCTGGACGAACTGAAGGCCTACTTTGCCGCCAAAGGAAACCAGGACGGCAGATGCGTGGCACTTTTGTACGAGGTGCGGGACTGCTGTATCCGTACAGGCAGAAGCCTGTATATCAGAAGCAGGATGCAGATAACAAAGGATTTTGCCAAGACAGGCGGGACCTACTGTACCACCAATGATGTAAGAGGATGGACTACATATCGTCCAACCTATAAGCGATACTATAATGATGGGAAACAGGATGCTATCCTGTTTTTGGCAACCTGGCGAAGCAGATCATACGCTACTGCAGGCGGCATTGCTGCCTACGGAAATGGCGGTTCAGGCGGTACGCTTCCGGATGGGTATGTAAATACCCTGCTGGAAAGCCAGGACCCTGTAATGAAATATACAAAACAAAGATGTGACTTTACTTTTAACGGATATAAGAAAACAGAATACCAAAACGGTAGTCAAAAAAAACGGAACCCATGTGATGGGGTGGATGGCAGGAAATACGCTGCTTCTGTATACCCTGGTCAGTGAGATTGGCGTTAAGAATACAGACCTGATCAAAGGCTCCAACCGGGAAAAGACCTATTATAATGTGTCCGACGGTGAACGTACAGCAAACTTCATGGTAATGCCAAGGCTGCAGATCTCCAGTGCTACAAAGGACCATGAACTGGTAGCAAACGGAAGCCAGGCAACGGATGTTGTGATCACCATGACCATTCCAAAAGATCTCCATTACAATAAGGGCAGCCTGCAGTTTGACTATTCGGCTCCTGGAAACCAGTGTAAATACAAAGCCGGTGATCTGGCATGGGATGTAAAACAGACGGATAACCCAGATGGGACGACCACACTGACCATCTGTACAACTGTAAGTGATATCAACAAAGGACTTCCTTACATCCGGTATAACTGTACCATCGGAAAGAAGGGAGCAGATGAGGATGAGGATGTAAAGAACAATCAGCAGCTTACTACAAAGGTGACAAATCCATACCACATATGAAGAGATCAACCGTATTACCGGACAGGCCAATACTGCAGAGCAGACCATCGTTGCAACAAGGACAAAGGATGATGCGATCTACAAGGAAACGGGCCGGGACCTGATTGAGATCGGGGAGGACCTGGTCTATTACCTGAATTACAGCAACCATACAGACAACTCTGAGATCGCATCCAGCTGTGTGATATCCTTCCTGCCAATGGGGACGGAAGAGACAGCAGCTTCCAGGGCGGCTACCGGGTAAAGGAGATCTATCTGGACTTTACCAGGGAAGCAGGACAGGCAGGCATTCCTGGAGTGGCGGTGCAGGACAGCTGAAGTACAGGAAAGGCGGGATCAGTGCAAAGGATCTTGCCCAGGAGGACAGAACTCTGATACTGAATACCATTGACAAGCGGTAAGTGGCTTGATCTGGCTTCCTCCTATGAACCATCTGAACACACGGAAAATGGTGTGACAATGTACAGGCTGACCTGCAGGGCAGGTGCAGACGGACAATGGGCAAGTGGAGAAGAGCTGATCCATTATGCAGATGGCTCCGGCACAATCGATGCGATTTACGGATTTGTTCCTGCAAGTAGGCGGAAAAGGCAATTTCCGGATGGGACTGGTCCTTACACCGTTTACGAAGGACAATGCAACACTGCTGCAGAGCGGAAACGTGACCCAGCAGGGCGGCGATGTATATAACAACAGCTTCTTCTACAGAAGCGGCGGCCCTACCAGCCAGGCGCCTAACTGTATGCCAGTCCTCAGTGGAAGGAACCCGCACGGCAAAGCGTAAGATCGCAGGGCTTGTATGGCTGGATCAGGATCAGAACGGGAATTACCGTCCTGCCATCAATGGCTATAGCACCACAGACCGGCTGCTTTCCAAGGTGGATGTATATCTTTATCAGGAAAGCGAGCCATCTTCTTCCAAGATCACTAAGAATCCGGATGGAAGCGGAAGCTTCAGTCAGGTGATTGGCGGCAAAACACGGACCATGAGCGTCACTACTGTGGATGGCAAGACCTTGTATCCAGCTGTGGATGTGATGGGCAACCTTCTGGATAAGGTGGTCACTGGAAGCGACGGGGCATACGCCTTTGAGAATCTGGCTGAGGGCAGCTACTACATAGTGCTTCAGGACGAGGGTGATGATTATGCTGTTACAGGAGGAACCAGGGTTCTTCCCTTTGAAAGACTGAGCATCACACCTGAAAGAGAGGATACAAAGAATACCCTGGCCCAGCCGGGAAGGGACACAGACAAAGCCCTTCCGGAATACCAGGGCACAGACACCGGGGATCAGGGTGCAGCAACCATGAAGCGTACAGTGATTGCCAATAATGGCAGCGGCATTACCCTTCCTGGACTTAACAGCATGGTGTCCTGGGAGTATGTGACCAATCATTGGGACTGCGGTCTGTATTATCTGGATCTTTCCATGGAAAAGAACTGGGCGCAGACCACCAGCATCCCGAATCAGGCATCCGTCCTGTTTGAAATAACAGGCTCCACCGGAACCGGGGAAGATGCAGTAAGCTACCCAGCTGCCACCTACACTGCCACGATTGCTTCCGGCAAGATAACAGCACAGGCAGAGGGAGTGGCAAGGCCTTACAGCAAGATAGAGGGAGCACCACCAAACGATTCCAGACAACGGTGGCCGCATCCCAGGATAAAGGAAACAAGACCATACGCTGGCTGATCCAGAAACAGCCGCTGCAGGCAGAAGGTGCAAAAGGTGTGATCCGTTATTGCATTGAAGAGAAGGCCAAAGACGGGGAAGGTAATCCTCTTCCCGGCTTTGTAATGACCAGCAGCACAGATAGTACAGCAGAGGATCAGACCAGAAAATTTGCTGTATGGAATACTCAGATCAATTACCAGATCTGTCTTGGCAAGAAAGGCAGTGAAGGGGAACCTCTTTCCAATGCTGTATTTACCTTGTATAAAGATCAGGACTGCAAGGTTCCTGCCGGGATCACTATGAAGACTGACCAGCAGGGAAATGGCACCGTCACAGGTCTGGAGGCAGGCACAGGGGCTGTGTATTATATAAAAGAAACAAAAGCCCCCAGCGGATATTTCCTGAATAAAGGAATCCTGAAGCTGACCATTGCTTACGAAGACAAGACAAAATATTATGATCCTACCATTTCTCTGGAGAGGATCACAGATGAAACAACAGGAGATCTACTGGATCCGGCTGCTGATCAGGCTAAAATGTCCATTTCGTGCAGGGTAGATGCCGGTGGAAAAGACCCGGACTTCACTGGTACCTGAGGTACCTTTGAAATATAGTATTTCCTTTGAACTTACAGATTCCTGCATTTATTCGCTTCCTAAGACAGGCGGACGGGGAATCTGGTGGGAAATGCTTTTTGGAACAGGCTTGATGCTTACAGCAGTGTATCTGTATAGCAGAAAAAGGAGAAATGCCTGTAGCCGCAATAAATAAAGAAGCTTACCTGAACGACATGCTTGCCTGATGGTGATGTCACTATGTATGGAAAAAAGTATTGATGATATCGCATTCCCCTTATTTCACTTGTTGTAAATTGGCAAGAGAAATAAGGGGAAATGATGATTTGGAGGAATTTTTCTATGGATTACGTAAAAGAAGCGAAAGAACTTGGCTTCTCAAATGCAGCGATCATGGATACGCAAAAGCTTATTTTTAAACCAGAGTATCGAAGATTTTGTGAAGAAAATCAATGTGGATGTTACAATGTGAATCCTGCCTGTCCGCCTGAAAGCGGAACTGTAGAATCTATGAAACAAAGAGCATTAGCCTATGAAAAAACTCTTATTTTGCAGACCATACAAAGCAGACATTCTGATTACAAAAAGGCGAAACTTGCTCATAATAAGCTTACTGAGCAGCTGGCATCCAAAATAGAGGAATCCGGAAACAGGAACCTTCTGATCATGTCCGCTGGTCCCTATAAGCATCACTCCTGCATGTCTGCCTACTGTATTGATGCACAGGAAATGGCTGATGCGGTAGGAATGATCTGCTGGGGAAACGATGATAAAATACGTTATTTTTCACAAATTCTTTTTTATGTTAAGGCGTGAGAAACTGTAGACTTCTTTTTAATTTCTTAAGCTGGAACATGTCACTTTCATTATACAACACACGGAATCGAAGTGTCTTTCTTTTATACAAAATCACGAACTTGCTCATTTATAAATAAACAGGAGGAAGGAAAAATGAAAAATAGATGGAACAAAGGCAATAGACTGCTGACTATATGTATGGTATTATTGATGGCATTCGTTATGATCTTTACAGCAGCAGGAACAACAGAGAATGTACAGGCAGCATCCAGCGGACTCGGCGCATATAAAAAGATATCTTTTTATAAAAGCGCCAAAGTCAATGGAACAACTTATTCTATGAAGTACAACAGCAGAACTAATCGCTATATTGTATATGCGACAAAAAAAGGTAAAAAGAAAGTAGTTCTTAAAAACTGTTCAAGCGGCACTATTGTAACAAATGGAAAATTTTTTTATTACGAAAGTGCGGCATTTGTAAGAAGCGGAAATTTTGGAGGAACCTACAGAAAGCGTACATTGATGCAGTATAATCTAAAAACCGGCACAAACAAAGTACTGATAAGCTTCGGAGGGGAAGGCCCTGTGGACGGTATTATTGGTTGCGATGGTACCTATCTTTATATGGGATATCAGACCCAGTACGGTGATGGTATGGGAAATTTTGCAGTAGTAAATCTGGAGACAAGACAGATAAAGCGCCTCGAAAAAGATTGTTCAACAGTCCAGAAAGTAAAGAATAAAGTTCTGGTAACCGCAGTAGGATTCCCGCATGGCGGTCCGGTCTATCTGCTAAATAGAGACGGAAGCAAATGCAAAACAATTTGTGGAAGAGCTATTAAAGTATCTGTAAAAGGAAATTATATTTATTATACAGAAGCAACCTATGGCTGGAAAACAAGAAAGTGTAGATGTGATCTCAACGGAAATAAAAAAGAAAGCCCTTACTGCATGGAGTAGAGGAATTGCTGGATGAGAATTATCAGTCCTGAGATTGAAAAGTGTAATAAATACAAGCTTAAATGGTTTGCCTGCTGTATAGTAGAGGTATCAAAGTCGCAGTGTGGATCAAGAAAGATGGTTTTCTGTATTATGCAGTGATAAGACAATTACTCGGGTGTTTTCATGAAAAAAAGAATTTCTAAAGTGTTTATAGTTCTTCTTATTATTGTTTCGGGATTTATGGAGATAAGCTGGCTCC